>CALANQ010000103.1 GCA_937926025.1 uncultured Acidimicrobiales bacterium | reverse complement strand
CATACGAGATGCCTAAGTGACTGGAGTTCAGACGTGTGCTCTTCCGATCTGTTGGCCTGGGCGACGATGCGGAAGGCGTCGAGGTGGCGGCTGGGCGGGTTGCCGGACTCGCTGCCGGCGATGTCGAAGCCGACGACGCCCTCATCCCGGTGGCGCAGCGCGACCTCGGCGATCTCGGTGGAGCGGGCGGCGTGGCGCATGGCCGTGACCAGCAGCCCGACCTCGATGGGACGATCGGCGCTGGCCTTCTCGAACCCGGCGAGCATCGCCTCGACGGCCTCGTCGGGGGAGAGCCCGCCCTCGATGCACAGCTCCGGGGCCATGCGCACCTCGGCGTAGACGACGCCGTCGGCCGCCAGGTCCTCGATGCACTCGGCCGCCACCCGTTCGATGTGCTCCCGGGTCTGCATGCACGCCACGGTGTGCTCGAAGGTCTGGAGGTACAGGTCCAGGTTGCGGCGGTTGGCCCCCTCGGTGAACCACGCCTGGAGCTCGCCCGGGTCCTGCGTGGGCAGCTGGTGGCCGACCTCCTTGGCGATGTCGATCACCGTCTGGGGCCGCAGCCCGCCGTCGAGGTGGTCGTGGAGCAGCACCTTCGGGGCGCTGCGGATCGCGTCGAGGGTGATGCCGTCTGCCATGGACGGAGGGTACCGGCGTCCCCGCCGATCCGCCTGCGCATTCCGTCACCCCTCGCCCCCTGTTCACACCCCGGCCATCCGACCGCTCCGGCGGGACGGACCCGACGGTCGGCGTTCGCCCCGCGGCTCGTCCCCGTGGCTCGGCCCAGGGCGCTGAGCCAGGAGCCTGGCTAGCGTGACGACGTGGAGATCGATCTGGGTTCGCCGCTCACCATCGGGCTGAACCTGCTGATGGCGGGGGTGCTCGCCGCCTCGCTCGCGGTGATCTGGAACGCCCGTCGGAGCCGGAACCTGATGGCGTTCGCGCTGCTCTTCTCCGGCGCTGCCGGCGGCGTCTACGTGCCGTTCTTCGCCGTGATGGCCGCCATCACCGTGACGGTCACGGACCGCCGTGCGGGCCGCCCGCCCACCGAGCACGGCCGGGCGATGACGGCGATCCTCCGCCACTTCCGCGGTCGCCCCGACCCGGTGGTCGCCGCGCCGGCCCCGGCCGCCGCATCCCGGTAGGTCCGCTCAGCGGAAGGTGGGACCGGCCCAGGTCAGCTTCATCAGGCGGCGCACCTGGTTGGGGTGGTCCAGGTCGGGCAGGTCGATGCCGGTGTCGATGAAACCGGCCGCCCGGTACGCCCGGATGGCCCGCTCGTTGCGGGGGTCGGGGTCGATCCACACCTCGGGGCAGTCGGGCACCGTGGTCCGCAGCACGTGGTGCACGAACTCCAGGACCAGGCGCCGGCCGTGGCCCTTGCCCACGTAGTCCGGGTCGCCGATGGCCACGTCGATGGCCACCGTGCCCGGCGGGATGTCCAGGTCCGGGTACCACTCCCGCTCGCCCTCGACCCGGTACCACTGCACGAAGCCGACGGGCCGGCCCTCGATCTCCATGACCCACGGGCTCACGGTGCCGGCCCCGTCGGCCCGTTCGGCGTACTTCGCCTGGACCCCCTCCACGGTCTCCGATGCATCGTCGCCCCACCACTCCGCCACGTGGGGTGCGGCGATCCACTCCTGGAGCCGCGGCAGGTCGTCGCGGGTCATGGGGCGGAAGCTGATCTGCTCGTCTCGCGGGCCGGCGGTCATGCGGTTGGTGATCCTCGGTGTCCAGGAGTGGGGATCAGGCGGCGTCGAACCCCCGGAGCGGGAGGGATGGGGACCGTTGCAACCAGTTCTCGTCGGGATAGCTCGCAGCCCCGTCGATCACGTGAACGGTATAGGCATGGCGACTGCGCGATGAGCGATTCACGTCGCTCCAGTGGGGGAGCAGGCCATGGAGCAGCACGAGGGTGCCCGCCTTCGCCTCGATCGGCACCATGTCGGACCCGCCCGGCTCGGGCCAGGGGAGGTCGCTGAGCTGCTCGAACTCGGTGCCGCCGGCGGCGCTGCGGACGAACCGCTTCCGAAGCGGGGTGCGGTGGCCGCCCGGCTGGGCCCAGAGGCAGCCGTTCTCCAGCGTGGCGTCCTGGAGCGCCACCCAGAAGCCGACGACGGTCATCGGATCGGTGTACAAGAAGGCGGAGTCCTGGTGGCAGCTGACCTCGCCGCCGATGAACGGCGACTTGAAGATGTACATGGACTGCAGCAGCTTCGGATCCGCCATCCCGATGTCGCGGGCCGCCTCGGCGATGGGCGCCTGGCGGCTGAACCGGTCGAACACCGGGTCGAGGTCGTGCATGGCGTGACCGATCTTGTTGATCGACACCGCCTTGTCGCGCTGCAGGTTGCCGTCGTCGTCGAAGGCGCCCTCTTCGAAGAAGCAGGAGATGGCGTCGCCGGAGGCCATGAAGTAGTCGTCGGACGTCCGGGTCTGCTCGTGGGTGGAGAAGATCGACACCGTGGCGGGGTCGAACGCGTCGACGATCTCGGCGGCTCGGGCCATCAGGGCCTCGCAGCGGGCGAGCGGGATCGCGTCGGGGATGGCGAGGAAGCCGTCGCGCTCCCATGCATCGATCTGGGTCTGGTCGAGGGCCATGGCGGGCTCCCCTGCATCATCAGCCAGCCGGCCGAGTGCCCGCCTCCTGCGGACACCGCCCATTCTGCCGCCATCCCCCCACCCATCCGAACTTTCGATGCGAACCGTTGCGGTGCAACGACAACCGTCGAAAGTTCGTCGGGCCGCGGAAGACGCCGTGCCTGCCGATCTCGAACTTTCGATGCGAACCGTTGCGGTGCAACGACAACCGTCGAAAGTTCGGGTTGGGGTGTTGGGGACGAGGGTGGTCAGGTGGGGCGGTGGGACCAGGCGGTGGCGGCAGCGATGGCGGTCTCGATGGCGCGGCGGACGGCGTCGTCCTTGGCGTGCACCTGCACGTGCTCGCTGGCGGTGCGGGCGGCGACGATGGCGCACACGCACCCGGCGCTGAACCCGTAGACGCCGCCCATCTTGAAGATGGTGCCGGCCTCCATCTCGAAGCTGAGCACCCCGAGCGCCCGGTACTCCTCGGTCATCCCCCGGTGCTGGCGAAGCAGGTACCGGTTGGCCGACGACTCGGACCGCTCCTGGCCCTCGAAGAACGTGTCGGTGCTGGCGATGGTGCCGACGTGGTGCCGGGCGCCGAGCCGGGTGGCGGCGTCGCAGAGGGCCACGGTGAGGAACGGATCGGCGGCGGCCGGGTAGTTGGCGGGGGCGATGTCGTCGGCGGCGCCCTGGTTGGTGAGGGCGGCGTTGGCGATGACGAGGTCGCCGACCTCGACCTCGCGCTGGATGGAGCCGCTGGTGCCGATGCGGATGATGGTGGTGATGCCGGCCTGGACCAGCTCGTTGACCACGATGCTGGCCGAGGGGGCGCCCATGCCGCTGGTGGCGCAGACCACCGGCGCCCCACCGGGCAGGGTGGCGGCGAAGGCGTCGAGCCCCCGGTTGCGGGCCAGCACCCGGCTGTCGGCCAGGTGGTCGGTGGCAATCAGCTCGGACCGGTCCGGGTCGCCGCTGAGCAGGGCGATGGTGGTCCCGTCGGCCAGATCCGATGGCCCGAAACCGATGTGGTACAGCGCGTCGTCGCCCATCACCGACCACCCCCTTCACCCCGAAGTTGGTGTGAAGATTGGGCCAGGACCCCAATCTTCACACCAACTTCGGCGGGGGGCCGGGCGAGAGGTGGGGCGAGAGGCGAGGCGAGGGGTGGGGTGAGGAGCGAGGTGGGGGTCATGGGCGTCGTCCTGGAGGGAGGTCGTCGGGGCCGAAGGCGCCGGGGAGCAGGTCGTTGAGCGTGACGATGCCGTCCGCGGTCTCGATGAGCAGCTCGGGGCCGCCGAACTCGTAGAGGATCTGGCGGCACCGGCCGCACGGGGCCAGGTACTGGCCGTCGTTGCCGACGACGGCCAGCGCCACCAGCCGTCCGCCGCCGGTGCCGGCGAGGGCGGCGGCCACGCTGCACTCGGCGCAGAGCGTGAGGCCGAACGAGGCGTTCTCCACCTTGCAGCCGGTGACGATGCGCCCGCCGTCGACCAGCGCGGCGGCCCCGACCGACACGCCCGAGTAGGGCGCGTAGGCGGCCGGGACCATCTGCTGGGCGGCGGCCCGCAGCGCGGGCCAGTCGGGCTCGGGGCCCGCCGTCATCGACCGCCTCGGCGCCACACCTTGCCGTCGGCCGCGGGCATGCGGAGCCGTTGGCTGGCGAACACCAGCACCAGCAGGGTGGTGACGTGCGGGAAGTACGGGATGATCTCGCGGGGGAGCTCGTCGGTGGCGTGGTACCACCAGGCGGCGCCGGCGGCCAGCACGAAGAACACCGCGGTGGACACCCACAGCTTCCGGAACGCGCAGGCCAGACCGGTCACCACGAAGACGAGGGCGGCTCCCACGAGCAGGGCGTGGCTGGTCTCGGTGACCTGGGACTGCATGGAGTCCATGAAGCCGAAAAGGCCAGCACCGACGAGCAGGCCGCCGGGGCGCCAGTTGCCGAAGATCATGGCGGCGAGGCCGATGAAGCCGCGGCCGCCGGTCTGCTGGCTCTGGAACTTGCCGGAGAACAGGTACACCAGCACCACGCCGGCCAGGCCCGACAGGGCGCCGGAGACCATGACGGCGATGAACTTCATCCGGTACACGGGCACGCCGAGGGAGTCGGCGGCATCGGGATCCTCGCCGACGGACCGCAGGCGGAGGCCGAACGGCGTCTTCCAGAGGATGAAGTAGGTGAGCGGGAACAGCGCGAGCGCGACGATGACCAGCAACGAGACGTTGGTGGTGATGGCCAAGATCCCCTTGGCCAGGTCCGACAGGAAGAACCGGTTCTCGCTCCCGAGGTTCCGCAACGGTTCCTTCAGGAACGGGATGAGGTCCACCTTGGCGACGCTGTCGGGGATGGTGGGGGACTCTCGGGCCGAGGCGCCGTCCCAGTTCACCGAGGTGAGGAACTCGCACAGGCCGACGGCCAGCAGGTTGATCGACACGCCGGAGATGATGTGGTCGACGCCGAACACCACGGTGGCGATGGCGTGCAGCAGGCCGCCGATGGCACCGCCGGCCACGCCCATCAGCACGCCCTGCCACGGGCCGTAGGCGATGCCGCCGTACGCGCCGAACCAGGTGCCGAGGACCATCATCCCCTCGAGGCCGATGTTCACGACGCCGGCGCGCTCGGACCAGAGTCCGCCGAGGCCGGCGAGGGCGATGGGCAGGGCCAGGTAGAGCGCGGACCGGAGGGTGTTCTCCGCGGTGAGCTGGCCGGCGCCGGTGACCACCCGGGTGAGCGACAAGATGCCGACGCCGAGCGCCAGGTAGAGGACGAGCTTGGCCCAGCGAGGGATGTCGCGGAAGCGGGCGAGGGGCTTGGTGTTGGCCTCGGTCTGCGGCGGGTTCATGAGGGGGGGCATGCGGGCGCCACCTCCGGTCCGGCCCCGCCGGTACTGGGACCGGGGTCGGCAGGCGGCGGGGTGGCGCCCCCGGTGGTGACGTCGCGCCGGAGACCCGACAGCTCCTGGCGGGCCGAGATGCGGCGCACGACCTCGTAGGCGATGACGACCGACAGCACGGTGATGCCCTGCATGATCGAGGTGATCTGCTTGGGGAGGTCCGCGTTGGACAGCGGCGTCTGGACGGCGTCCATGAACGCCCACAGGAGGGCGGCGAACGCGATGCCGATGGGGTTGTTGCGGCCGAGCAGGGCGATGGCGATGCCGGTGAACCCGAGGCCGGTCACCACCGACACGTCGGTGTAACGGGCGGCCGGTCCCATGATGTTGTTGAGGCCGATGAGCCCGGCGACGGCGCCGGAGAGGAGCATCGCCGAGATCACCATCCGCTTGGCGTTGACGCCGCTGGCGGCCGCGGCCTCGGCGTTGGAGCCGGTGGCGCGCAGGTCGAAGCCGTAGCGGGACCGCCAGATCAGCAGGTAGTAGGCGACGCCGACGGCGGCGGCCACGAAGATGTACGACTGCACCCGGGTGGCGTCGGGGATGTCGATGCCGATGGTGCCGAGCAGCCCGTTGAGGGTGGGGAGGTGGCCCGACGGCGAGATCGTCCTGGTGCCCAGCACCGGGCTCTCCGAGGCCGGCGCCCGCAGCCAGCGCTGCAGGAAGAAGGCACCGACGCCGAGGGCGGTGGCGTTCAGCATGATCGACGAGATCACCTCGCTGACGCCCCGGTAGGCCTTGAGCAGAGCCGGGATCGAGGCCCACGCCGCGCCCACGACCATGGCCACCAGGAAGGTGAACAGGACGTGGAGCGGGGCGGGCAGCTCGACGGCGGCCGCGGCCGCGGCGGCGAACAGGGCGGCCAGCTTGTACTGGCCCTCCACGCCGATGTTGAACAGGTTCATCTTGAACCCGATGGCGACGGCCACGCCCGAGATGTAGTACGGCGCCGCCCGGTTCACCGTGGTGACCAGGTTGGTGCGGGTGAACCCCTCGGTGAAGATCACGTGGAACACGTCGCCGGCGCTGTAGTCCGTGAGCGCCAGCATGAGGGCCGAGAACAACATGGCGACGGCGATGGCCAGCACGGGGGCGGCCAGGGCCAGGGTGATGCGGCGGATCATGCGTCCTCCCCCCGGTCGGAGCCGGTCATGTGCTCGCCGAGGGCGGCGGGCGTGGCGGTGGCGGGATCGAGCTCGGCGACGATGCGGCCCTCGAAGATGACGAGGAGCCGGTCCGACAGGCCGATGAGCTCCTCCAGGTCCGCGGAGATCAGCAGCGTGGCCAGCCCGTCCTTCCGGGCATCTCGGAGCTGGTCCCAGATGGCGGCCTGGGCGCCGACGTCGACGCCGCGGGTGGGGTGGGCGGCGATCATGACCCGGGGCTCGGCCATCAGCTCCCGGCCGATGATCAGCTTCTGCTGGTTGCCGCCCGAGAGGGCCTCCGCCCGGACCTCGATGCTGGGGGTGCGCACGTCGAAGCGCTCCACGATCTCGGTGGTGCGCTGGCGGGCCCCGGCGCGGTCGATCCAGGGCCCTTTGGCGTTGGGCTCGGTGCTCTGGTGGCCGAGGATCTCGTTCTCCCAGAGCGGGGCGTCGAGCAGGAGGGCGTGGCGGTGGCGGTCTTCGGGCACGTACCCGATGCCGGCCTCGCGCCGCCGTCGGGTGGGCCAGGCGGTGATGTCCTCGCCGGCGAGCGTGACGGACCCGGCGTTGAGGTCGATGAGACCGAGGATGGCGGCGATGAGCTCGGTCTGGCCGTTGCCCTCGATGCCGGCGATGCCGACGATCTCCCCGCGGTGCACGTCGAACGAGATGTCGTCGAGCGTGGGGCGGAGGCCGATGTGGGCGATGCCCAGGCCCTGCACGGACAGCTCGACCTGGTCGGTGACGGTGGAGTCGCGGGTCTCGGGGGTGGGCAGCTCGCTGCCGACCATCAGCTCGGCCAGCTGCTTGGTGGTGACGTCGGCTGGCTTGGCGGTGGCGACGGTGGCGCCGGCGCGGATGACGGTGATGTCGTCGGCGGCGGCCAGCACCTCGTCGAGCTTGTGCGAGATGAAC
>CALANQ010000102.1 GCA_937926025.1 uncultured Acidimicrobiales bacterium | reverse complement strand
AATGTAGGGCATTAGCCTCGAATCGGACAAGGTCGTTGCCCTCCGGGACCGCACCGGCCAACCTGGGTGGACCATGAGCGACACTGCGCCCCCGCCCGACTCCGACCTGCCCTCCTCCTGGGACGAGGAGGACCACGACGCCCTCCGAGCCGATGCCAAGAGCCGGCGGTGGTGGTGGATCGGCGGGGCCGCCCTGCTGATCGTCGTCGCCCTCGTGGCCGTGCTCGTCGTCGCCAACCGCGCCAGCGACCCCGAGGAGCGGGCCTGGCCCGACGCCGTCGGCGGTCGGCCCGAGGGCCTCGGCGGCGAGAACGAGACGGCGGCGCAGGTCACGCCCTCGGCAGACCCCGGGGTCTACATCTGGCAGAGCTTCGACGGCTGGCACCTGTGGGTGGTGAGCGGTGACGGGCTCGACGGGCTCACCGGCACCATCACCAGCAACGAGGACATCGTCAGCGCCCGCAGCTCCGACGAGGACGCCGGCACGGCCACGCTCGACGGCAAGGAGATCACCTTCGACCTCGACGCCGGCGCCCCGCTGGCCGGCGTGGACTTCGACCCCGGGTTCTCCCGTGAGCTCACGTTCCGTCTGGAGACCGCCGACGGCGAGGTGTCCGCAGACCAGGTGTTCACCGGCTCCGGCAAGACCCCGGCGGACGCCGTCCCCGTGGTGATCGACAAGCCCGTCGTGGACTGACGGCCCGGCGGTACGGCGGACGCAACGGCCCGGCGGCCCGGCGGTCAGGCGGACGAGGTGGCCCGGGCCCGGCAGCGAGCGGCCCGGCCCGGTGCCGGGTGGTCCGCCACCACGGCCGCCCAGGTGGACTCCGCCCAGGCCTGGGCGTCGGGGCCGAGCGGCGTTGGGCCGAACAGCGCCGTCGCCACCACGTCGGCCACGTCGGGGACCCGGTCGTCGGGGAGCGGCCCAGCCCGGAGGGCCTCGGCATAGCGGGTCAGGCTCTGCGAGCGCGTGCGGCGCGGTCCCCGTGCCGCTCCCTCCCGGTCGATCTCGCGCGCCAATCGGATGGCCCACGGGGGCGCGGTGGGCGGCGGCGCCTTCGGCGACCTCCGGCTCAGCCACCACGCCAGCGCGCCGCCCGCCGCCAGCAGGAGCAGGACGCCCAGCACGATGCGGCCGTCCACGTCCGGCCGCTCCTTCTCGTCGTCGGGGGTGGGCTCCGGGTCCGGCTGGGATCCCGACGACGGGTCGGTGGTGCCGATGCGACCGTCGGGGTCGTAGGTGAGCGTCTCCCCGGGGCGGCCCTCCTCGTCGAGCTCCCGCCCCTGCGTGGTGCCGTCTCGCCCGGGCTGGTACTCGAAGGTCCGGGTGGTCCCGTCGGGGTCGGTGACGACGATGCGCCCGCTGCCGTCGGGGTTGCGCTCGGCCACGATGATCCGGCCGTCGTCGAGCCGCAGGGTGCGAGCCGGGTCGCCGGGGCGGGGGAGCAGCTCCGGGCTGGGCACGCCGCTGTCGCCCCCCTCATCGGGCACCAGGAACCGTCCGTCGGCGTCGGGCGTGTAGGTCGACCCTGATCCGGAGCCGCTGCCCGACCCGTTCTCCGATCCGGAGCCGAACTCCGATCCGGGCCCGAACTCCGATCCGGAGCCGATGGAGCTGCCGCCGCCCCCGCCCCCGCTCGGGTGGCGGCACGACGGCGTCGACAGCAGCAGCGCCGCAGTGATGGCGATGGCCAGCGCGATCAGCACGGTGGTCACCACATCGGTGGTCTGCACGTCCGGCGCCATCGGGCCCGCGGTGACCGGGGCCACCACCGCCTGGGCCGCCCGCCGGTCCGACTCCAGGCTGGTGAGCGCTCCGAGGGCGCAGACCAGCCACACCACCGCCGCCGGGTAGGTCCACGTCTCGCCACCGGCCACCCCGATCACCACCAGGAAGCCGAAGGCGAACGGCAGCGGCCGCAGCCGCCGGACGAGGTGCCAGTCGAGGCCCAGCACGAACGCGCCCAGCAGGGGCACCGCCGCATAGGCCATCGCCGGCCCGCCCACCAGCATGAGCAGGACGACCGCGATCAGCATCGCCACCGCGGCGGCGGCCGCGCCGGGCAGGCCGCCGAACGGGCGGCGCAGGTCGAAGGCCAGGCCGATGGCGACGCCGGCGCCCAGCGCCAGGGCCCCCGCCACGCCCCACCCCGCGGCGTCGCCGGCGACGCAGACGATGCCGATGGCGAGGGCGGCCACCACGTACACCGCGGCCTGGCTGCGCAGGCGGGCCGGGTCGTCGGACTTGCCGGGCTCGGTGGGCCACGACGGCGACGGACCGGGTACCGGGCCACGGGGGGCGGGCGGGGTGGAGAACGTGGTCATGACCAGCGCGCTCCGTCCGGGCCGACGGTGCACGTGAGACCGCGCCACCCTCCCGAGGGGGTCACCGGCGTCCCGCAAGCGGTGGTCGAGAGCCGCCGCCGCACCTCGCGGGCGTTGCGGACCGGCGCGGTCACGGTGGGCAGCGGCACCAGGGGCGGATCTTCCAGCCGCGGCGGCGGGCCGAACGCGTGGCCGAGGTGGGCCAGCCGGGGGATCTCGCTCGAGGCGTCGAGGGTGGTGAGCTCCACCGCCCAGCCGCGCTCCATGGCGGCGGCGGCGATCCAGGCCGCCCGTCCGGCGGCCACCTCCGCACCCGGCCCGGGCGCCCCCAGGTCGACTACCAGGCGCACCACCACCACACCCAGGCCGTCGGACTCGCGCACCATCAGCTCGCCGTGGTGCGCGGTGGCCTTCCAGTGGACGCGCCGCTGCTCGTCGCCGGACCGGTACGGCCGCACGGAACGGAACAGGTCATCACCGATCGGCGAACCCTCGTTCATGCCGAACCCCACGGCGCGCGCCCGGGGCCACCGGATCTCGGTGGGGATCGGGTCGGGCGTGACGTGCAGCGGCGTGGGCAGGCTGACGAGGTGCCGTCGACCGGCGACCGCCAGGCCGAGGGGACCGTTGGCGGTGGCCTCGACGATGGCGAACGGCACCACGCCGCGACGCAGCGGCGGCCAGTCGAACGAACCGATGCGGCCGTGGGCCACCAGCAGCTCGGGCTGCTCCAGGGTGAGCAGCGGGGTCAGCGTCAGCGGCCGCGTCCAGCCCTGCACCTGCGCGGTCCAGTGCGACGGCGCCCCCACCGGGACCTCGTCGGGGCAGCGCAGATCGATCCGTGCCGGGGCCACCGCCCGCCAGGCCAGGAAGCCGTCGAGGAGCACGCCGACCACGATCGCGGTGGTGATGGCCAGCTGGACCTCGATCTCGGTGATGAACCAGAACAGGAACGAGAACGCGGCCAGGAGGAGCAGCGCGACGGCGGCGCCGGTCGGACGG
>CALANQ010000101.1 GCA_937926025.1 uncultured Acidimicrobiales bacterium | reverse complement strand
ACAGCGGGAACACGGCGGCCTTGATGCCGAACACCACGAACAGCAGCAGGGCGAAGGCGGCGGGCAGCGGCGCGGCCAGGTCCGGCAGCTTCGTGGCCAGGTCGGCCATGTTCACGGTGCCGGTGGCGGCGTAGATGAACGCCAGCGCGGTCAGGAACAGCGCCGACGCGATGAGGCTGATCACCACGTAGGTCATGCCGGCGCGCACCTGCTCCCGGCGCCCGCCCAGCGTGATGAGCACGTAGCTGGCGGTGAGCATCATCTCGAACGCGACGAACAGGGTGAACAGGTCGCCGGTGAGGAACGCGGCCCCGACCCCGGCCGCCAGCACCAGGTACACGGGGTGGAACGCCACCCGCTCCCGTTCGGTGCCGCCCTGGCCGATGGCGTACACCAGCACGGCGACGAGCATCAGCGACGCGACGGTCAGCATGATCGCGGCGAAGCGGTCCGCCACCAGGGTGATGCCGAACGGCGCCGGCCAGCCGCCCATCTGGGTGCTCTGGGTCCCGGTGCCGTCCCGGTCGACCTGCACGAGGATGGCCGCCGCCACCGCCGAGGTGGCGGCGAGGGTGGCGATGCCGATGGCGCGCTGCAGCCAGCGCCAGCGGCCCGCCACGATGGACAGGCCGGCCGCGGCCAGCGGGAGCACGATGGGGAGCGGGAGCAGGACCCTCACCGCTCGTGCTCCTCGTGGACCGACACGGTGGTCTCGTCGGACTGGTCGGCCAGGAGGGCCTGCTCGTCGACGACCTCCTCGTCGTGGTCGCCGCGCTGCGAGGCGATGCGGCGGTCCTCCACGTCGTCCTCGACCAGGTCGTTGCCGGTGAGCTCGACGCTGCGCCACGCGAGCGCGAGCAGGAACGCCACCACCCCGAAGGTGATGACGATGGCGGTCAGGGCGAACGCCTGGGGCAGCGGGTCGGCCAGGGTGCCGTGGCCCCCGGCGAAGACGGGCCGGCCGCGCTCGCCGCCCGACAGCAGGAGCAGCAGGTTGGCGCCGTGGCCGATGAGGCCGAGGCCGATGATGATCCGGCTCAGCTCGCGCTGGAGCAGGAGCCAGGTCCCGAGGGAGAAGAGGCCGGCCGCGGCGGCGGCCATCACCACGCTCACGACGCCCGCCTCCCCTGGAGCGCCTCGCCGAACGCCTCGAACAGCATGAGGGCCATGCCGACGACGATCAGGAACACCCCGGTGTCGAACGGCAGCGCCGAGGTGACCTTGGGCGACCCGAGCGGGCCGAGGTGGAGGGTGGCCTTGCCGCTCTCCAGCAGCGCCCCGCCGAGCACCACCGACGCCAGCGCCGTGAACGTGGCGAGCACCAGCCCCACGCCGAGCAGGGTCCACGGGCGGACCCGCACGGCAGCACGGACGCCGTCGACCCCGCCGCTCACGTAGCGGAGGGCGAACGCGGCCGCGGCCACCAGCCCACCGATGAACCCGCCACCGGGCTGGTTGTGCCCGGCGAACAGCAGGTACACGGCCAGCACCAGCGCGGTGTGGAACACCACGCGCACCATGACGTCGAGCACCAGCGAGCGCTTCACGAGGCGTCCTCCCCGTGCGCCGGCTCGAGCCCGTCGGCCCCACCCGCACCATCGATCCCATCGATCCCATCGATCCCATCGACCCCATCGACCCCGCCGGCCGCGGCGGAGCGGGGTCGCGCCAGGCGGGCCAGGCTGACCACGCCGAGGGCGGCGACCACCAGCACCGTGGCCTCGCCCATCGTGTCGAAGCCGCGGAAGTCCACGAGGATGACGTTGACCACGTTGGCGCCCCCGCCCTCGGGCAGCGCGTTGTCGGTGAAGTAGCCCGACAGCGACGGCGCCGTCCGAGCGCCCGACGCGATCAAGGCGAAGGCGAACACGAACATGCCGACCAGCAGCGAGATGACCAGGCGCACGGCCCGGCCCCGCGGCGTCGGCCGCTCGCGGAACCGGGTGGGCAGGCGCCGGAGCACCAGCACGAACAGCACCGCGGCCAGCGTCTCGATGGTGAACTGGGTGAGCGCCAGATCGGGGGCGCCCTGCAGCACGAAGTACAGCCCCATCGCGTAGCCGACCCCGCCGAGGCACAGGACCGCCGCCATCCGCCGCCGCACCGTGGCCGCGGCCGTGCCCGCCGCCAGGATCAGCGCGGCGATGGCCCACTCGCCGGGCGACGAGTCGATGGCGAGGCCGGTGGGGACGTCGGCCCCGAGCAGCACCGCGCCCGGCAGCACCGTGGCGGTGAGGAGGATCACACCGGCGTAGACCGGCAGCGACCCGTTCTGGAGGACGGAGGTGACGCGGTCCGCCGTGCGGTTCAGAGCCCGGAGCGCGCCGAGGTAGACGGCGCCGCCGTCGAACGGGACGTGCACCACCCGGCCGATCCGGCCGACCACCCGTCCCCCGGCCACCATCGCCAGGCCCAGGGCGATGGTCACGGCCGACAGCACGAGAGCCTCGTTGACGCCGTGCCAGATGGCGAGGTGGCCGCCCTCCACCGCGGGGTCGAGGCTCTCGGCCGCGCCGTACACCAGCTTCGACGCCAGGTCGGGCACCACACCCAGGAGGACCGTGAGGCCGGCCAGGACGGCCGCCGGGGCCCATAGGGTCCACGTGGGCGCCGGCGCCTCGGTCACCGGCGCCACCTCGGTGGGGTCGAGCGGCTCGATGGCGACGATGCCCTCGTAGGCGGCGCCGGGACGGAACGCGCCCAGGAGCAGCCGGCCCGTGTAGGCGAACGTGAGGACCGAGCCGGCGACGATGCCGACCAGCACCAGCCCGCCTCCGCCGATCGGGCTGTGCACCCACGACTCGTAGGCGCTCTCCTTGGCGATGAACCCGAAGAACAGCGGGATGCCCGCCATCGACGCACCCGAGGCGACCGCCGCGGCGCGGGGCCACCACCAGCCGGGCCCGTAGCCGCCGAGGGCCCGGATGTCGCGGGTGTTCGTCTGGTGGTCCACGACGCCCACCACCATGAACAGCGACGCCTTGAACAGGGCGTGCGCGAACAGCAGCAGCACCCCGGCGGTGGTGGCCTCGGGCGACCCGGCGCCGAACAGCACCATCATGAAGCCGAGCTGGCTGATGGTGCCGAAGGCGAGGATCCGCTTCAGGTCGTACTGCCGCAGCGCCCGCCAGCCGCCGCCGATCATGGAGATCAGGCCGACGCCGAGCACCAGCGGCCGCCACAGCCCCTGCTCGGCGAACGCCGGGCTGAACCGGGCGACGAGGTACACGCCGGCCTTCACCATCGTGGCCGAGTGAAGGAACGCGCTGACCGGCGTGGGGGCGACCATGGCGCCGGGCAGCCAGCTGGAGAACGGCCACTGCGCGGACTTGGTGAACGCCCCGAGCAGGACCAGGACCAACCCGGCCTCGACGCGGGCACCGGTGGGCGGCGAGGCGAGGATCGCCGTCAGGTCGAACGTGCCCGCCGCCGAGCCGATCAGCACGAAGCCGCCCAGCATCGCCAGCCCGCCCGCCCCGGTGATGAGGATCGCCTGCAGGGCGGCGGCCCGGGCCCGAGCGTCGCGGTCGTTCCACCCGACCAGCAGGTACGACGTCACCGACGTCAGCTCCCACGCCAGGTAGAGCGCCAGCAGGTTCGACGTGGTGACCACGCCGACCATCGCCGCGGTGAACAGCACCAGCAGCCCGGCCAGCCGGTGGAGGCCTGGCGTGGTGGCACCGAAGTAGCGCGACGCGTAGGCGTGGATGAGGGCGCCGATGCCCGCCACCAGCAGCACCATGAGCAGCGAGAAGGCGTCGATGCGCAGGTCCAGCGCCAGGCCCAGCTGCGGCACCCAGCCGGTGTGCTCGGTCACGGGCTCGCCCGCCACGATGCCCGCGCGGTGCCAGAGCGCCCAGCCGAGCACGGCGAGCGCCGACGCGCCCCCGATGGCGAACGCGCCTCGACCGAGACGCCGTCCACCGGCGAGGAGCGCGAGGCCGATGACGGCCTGCAGCACCAGCAGTGCGGTCAGGGGAGGAGCTCCTCGGGATCTGGGGGTCGGGTAACGATGTCGCCGACCAGACTTCCCGGCACTCCGGGGGTCGAGCCTAGCCGGTGCTGCTGCCGGCGCTTCCGGGGGCTCCGCCGATGATCGGCCGCAGCCCCGGCGTGCGCGGCTCGAACCGCATCACGACGGTGGTGCCGTCGGCCGTGGGCAGGAACTCCAGGTGGTCGGCCAGCATGGTGATCAGCGGGATGCCCAGGCCGCCCTCGTAGTTGAGGCGGTCGGGGCTGGTGACCTCTGGGTGCTCCTGGAGGCCGGACGGGTCGAACCCGCCGCCGTGATCGGTGATGGCGACCTCGATCTGGCCGTCGGCCAGGACGCAGCGCATCACGATGGGCTCGGCCTCGGGGTCGGCGACCGCGTCGCGGCCCCGGCCCACCATCTCGGCCTGGATGGCGTTGGTGCAGGCCTCGGACACGGCGAGGCGCAGGTCGGCGCAGCGCTCCTCGTCGAACAGCGGATCGACGGCCACCAGGGCACCGATGACCAGACGGGCGACGGACACGACCTCCGGGCGGGCGGGGAGCTCCAGCTCCACGACATCGCCGGCCGCAGCCGTCACGTCGGTCACCGCGGGATCCCGGCCTCGGGCATCACGGAGCCTCGTCGCCCTCGCCACCGTCCTCGGCGACGGCCTCCTCGAGGGAGGAGCACACGTTGAACACGGCCAGCAGGCCGGTGATCTCGAACACCTTGAGGATGCGCGGCTCGGTGCAGACCAGGGCGAAGCTGCCGCCGTGGGTGCGCACCCGCTTGAGGCCGCTGATGAGCACGCCGAGGCCGGTGCTGTCGATGAAGTCCACGCCTTCGAGGCCGACCACGATGCGGTAGCGCTGGTCGTTGACCAGGGCGATGAGCTGCTCCCGGAGCCGGGGTGCCGTGGCGACGTCGATCTCGCCGCCCACCTCGATCACGGACCAGTCGCCCCGTTCGCTCACCTCGAGTCGTAGATCCATCCACCGCTCCTGCGCTGCTCGGCCGCCTCCCAACCTACAGCGGGCACCCGCCCGTCGCGGGTCGAACCACACGGGTGTAGTCTTCCGAACGCCTGTTCCCTTCCCGGTCCGACCCGCCATGGCCATCACCTCGCTCGATCCGGCGGCCTCGCTGCTGCACGCGCTGACCCAGCGCCTGGGCGACCACGGGCTGGCCCACCTGGAGCGCCTTCCGCCCCGTCCGGCGCGCACGGCGCAGCCGGCCCGGCCCCTGCCCGGCTGGCTCGCGGAGCGGCTCGACGAGCTGGGCTACCCGGCGCTGTGGACCCACCAGGCGGCGGCCATCGACCTGCTGCGCGACCGGCAGCACGCGGTGGTGGCCACCGGCACCGCGTCGGGCAAGTCCCTCTGCTACCAGGTGCCCATCGCGGAGGCCGTCAACGACCCCATCAAGCCGGGCACCGCGCTGGCGCTGTTCCCCACCAAGGCCCTGGCGCAGGACCAGCTGAAGGGCTTCGGGCACCTCGCCATCCCCAATCTGATCGCCGCCACCTACGACGGAGACACCGATCCGGACAACCGCCGGTGGGCCCGCCAGAACGCCAACGTCATCCTCACCAACCCCGAGATGCTCCACTGTGCGCTGCTGCCCCACCACGAGAAGTGGGCCACCTTCCTCATGCGCCTGCGGTACGTCGTCATCGACGAGCTCCACGTGCTGCGGGGCGTGTTCGGCACCCACGTCGGCCACCTGCTCCGCCGCCTCCGCCGCCTGTGCGACCAGTACGGGTCCTCGCCCACGTTCGTGTTCTCTTCCGCCACCATCGGCGAGCCCGGGCGCCTCGCCCGCGACGTCTGCGGCATGCCGGTGGTCGAGGTCACCGACGACGGCTCGCCCCGCGGCGAGCGCCTGGTGGCGCTGGTCGACCCGCTGGGCATCGACGGCCCGCGGGCGGCGCGCTCGGCGAACCAGGTCACGGCCGGGCTGGTCGCCGACCTGGTCCGCGGCGGCCACCGCACCCTGGCGTTCTGCCGCAGCCGGGCCGGCACCGAGGTGGTGGCGGCCGAAGTGGTGCGCCGCCACCCCGACCTGGTCGGACGGGTCCGCCCGTACCGGGGCGGCTACCTGGCGGCCGAGCGGCGGGAGATCGAGGGGCAGCTGTTCAGCGGCCAGCTGGGTGCGGTGGTGGCCACCTCCGCGCTGGAGCTGGGCATCGACGTCGGCGGGCTCGATGCCTGCGTGCTGAACGGCTTCCCCGGCACCATCGCCTCCATGTGGCAGCAGATGGGCCGGGCCGGGCGGGAGGGCCAGCCGTCGCTGTCGGTCCTGGTGGCCGGCGAGGACCAACTGGACCGCTACTTCCTGGCCCACCCCGACGAGGTGTTCTCCCGGGCGCCGGAGCCTGCGGTGGTGAACCTGGCCAACCCGTTCGTGCTGGACCCGCACCTGGCGTGCGCCGCCTACGAGACGCCCCTCGGCCACCGCGACGAGCGCTGGTGGGGCAGCGAGCACCTCGACGACGGCGTGCACCGCCTGGTCCTCCACGACCGGCTCCGCCTGCGCTCCCGCGCCGATCGCATCCGAGCCTTCTGGGCCGCTCGGGGCCTGCCGTCGTCCAACATGGGCCTGCGGTCGGGCTCCATGAGCGAGATCCGCATCGCCTTCGCCGACGGCACCCTGGTGGGCACGGTGGACCGCAGCCGGGCGTGCGAGCTGGTCCACCCGGGGGCGATCTACCTGCACCAGGGCCGGCCCCACAAGGTGGTCCACCTCGACCTGCGCGACGGTGCCGCCATCGTGGAGCCGTCCGACGGGCGCGAGTACACGCTGGCGCGCACCGACGTGCAGCTCCGCGTGCTCGACGTCGACGACGTCCGCCCGCTGGGCGACCTGGAGCTGGGCCTCGGCGCCATCGAGGTCACCAGCCGGGTCACCGGTTACCAGCGCCGCGACGTGCTGAACGGCCAGATCCTCGGGCACGAGGACCTGGATCTGCCGCCCAGCCACCTCACCACCCGCGGGTACTGGTGGGTGATCCCGCCGGAGGTGCTGCGCCGGGCCCGCATCGACGACGCCAGCGTGCCCGGTGCCCTCCACGCCGCCGAGCACGCCGCCATCGGCATCCTGCCGCTGTTCACCATCTGCGACCGCTGGGACGTGGGGGGCGTGTCCACCCCGTGGCTCGACGACACCGACGGCCCCACCATCGTCATCTACGACGGCCACCCGGGCGGCGCCGGCATCGCCGAGATGGGGCACCGGTTCGCCGCCCGCCAGCTGCAGGCCACGCTCGACGTGCTGGACCGTTGCGGCTGCCGGGACGGCTGCCCCAGCTGCGTCCAGTCGCCCAAGTGCGGCAACTGGAACGAGCCGCTGGACAAGCACGCCGCCAAGCGCCTCATCCGGGCCGCCGGCCTGCCGGACCCGGCCCCGGACCAGCCCTGATCCGCTCGAAGCTGGCCGAGCCACCCGGGTCCTCCACCCGCATCACCACCTCGGCGGTGAGGGTCGGCTCCCCCACCAGGGCACCCGCCAACGGCACGTCGGTGGCCGCCCGGTAGCGGACGGCGACGCGGACCAGGTCTCCGGTGGACCCAGCCTCCCGATGCACCGCCACTGCCAGCCGATCGGCGTCGATCCCCGGAGACCGGCGCGCCGCGGCCTCCGCCGCACCAGGCCCGTCGACCGCCGCGGCCCGCGCACCCTCCCGGGCCGCGTGCACCACCAGGACCTGGGTCCGGGCCAGGAGGCCGACCTGGATCACCAGGAGCAGGGCCAAGACCGCGACCGGCAGCACCAAGACGAGCTCCACCGAGGCCTGGCCGCGGGCGCTCCGGGTGCGCACGGCGCTCACCCCACCTTCCCGATCAGCTGGTCGACCACCGTGTCGAACAGCCGGCCGATGGCCCCCGACCGGGCCGCCCACGCGGCGAGCAGGAGCGCGATGGCGGCGGCACCGAGCAGCACGAGGGCGTACTCCGCGGTGGCCTGGCCCGCCTGCGGGGACGGGCGGACCCGGGCGGAGCGGGCATCGAGCCGGCGTTGCAGCCGGTGGACGAGGACCGCGGCGATGAGCAGGGAACGAACGAGGAACGAGAGCACGAGGAGCTCCTGGGAGGACGGTGCGCGCGAAGACGCCAGGGATGGAACGGCACCGAGTGCGAGGGGTCGCAGCGGCGAGCCGCGACGAACGGGACCCCGGTCACGGGTCGAGCGACGCCACCGAGACCACGAGGACGGGGACCACGGCGAGCAGCAGCGCTGCGGGCAGGACGCAGAGCACCAGGGGGAACAGCAGCGCGACGGGAAGGCGACGCGCAGCAGCCTGAGCTCGACGGCGCCGAGCGTCGCGCGCCGTGGCCGCCACCCCTTCGAGCAGCGGAACCAGCGGCACGCCCGCGGCCGCCGATTGGCCGAGGGCATCGACCAGCGGCGCAGCCCCAGCGCCGAGGTCCCGGCCGAGCTCCGCCAGGCAGTCGGCGAGGGGGAGCCCGTGAGCGAACCGATCTCGGGCCTGCCCGACCGCCGCGCCCACCCCCCGCGGCGCTCGGGCCGCGACCACCTCGAGCGACGACGGCACGGACCGGCCGGCCGAGGCGGCCACGAGGAACAGCTCGACCAGATCCGGGACGGCAGCAGCGATGACCGCCGCCTGCCGCCGACGTCGCACCTCGCCCACGACCACCGGAAGGAGCAGCGCCGCCCCGCCGAGCGCCAGCGCGAGGTCCGGTCCCCGCAGCACCAGCCCCACCGCTGCGGCGACACCGACCTGCAGCCGACGGACCGCACGCCGATCGACCGCCACCGTGGCGCGACCCCGACCCGACGAGCGGCGGAGACGACGGACCGGTGCCGGTCCGGCGACCACGGCCACCAGCACCATCGAGAGGACCAGGACCAGCGCGCTCATGTGACCGCCCGGACCAGCCGCGCCATGGCGACCGCCCCCACGCCATCGAGCGCCAGCCCGATCGCGACGCAGAGCGGCCCCACCGGGACGGTCAGGTAGAACGCCCGGACCCGCGGGTCCAGCACCGCCACCGCGACGGCGAACACCACCGGCAGGCCGACCAGGACGGCGGCCGAGCTCTGCGCCTGCGAGGCGAGGGCCCTTGCCTCGCGCTGGACGGCGGCCCGCTCCCGCACCGCCTCGATGACCGCATCGACCGCCCGCAGGTGGGAGCCGCCGGTGGCGCTGCTGATGGCCAGCGCGTCGGCCAGCAGCCGGAGGGCCGGGTCGGAATCCTCCGCGACCCACGCGTCCATGGCCGGCTGGACGCCCGCCCCCGAGGCGACGCGACGGACCAGGCGGCGGGCGCCGGGCGCCCACGCACCACCGCCGGCCCCCACGGACTCGAACGCCTGGAGCGTGGAGGCACCGCGCTCGATGGCGCTCCGGAAGCGGAGGAGCGGGGCCGGGTCCGTGATCCGCTGGCCGCGCAGCGCCACCGGCAGCCACCGGCGCGGGGCGCCGCCGAGCTCGAACGCTCGACCGACCCCGACCCCAACCGGCCGACCAAGGCCGGCCGAGCGCGCCGCCCGCACCGCCCCACCGAGGAGGAGCGTCACCAGGACCAGCGCCGGCACCGTCACGACCGCACCGGCCGGCGTCCGGTGACCCGTCGGGCGGCCACCACCTGGTCACCGCGTGCGACGACACGCACCACAGGCCGACCACCGTCGTCGAGGTCGACCTCCGCCACCTCCACCACCCTGCGCCGCCCGTCGGCCGATCGTTCGAGGTGGGCGATGAGGTCCACCGCCGAACCGATCTGCTCCCGGACCGCATCGGCGGGCAGTCCGACCCCCGCCATGAGCACGAGCGTCTCCAGCCGCCGCACCGCGTCGTCGACCCCGTTGGCGTGAATGGTGGACAGCGACCCGTCGTGGCCCGTGTTCATGGCGGTGAGCAGATCGAGCGCCTCCGGACCGCGGACCTCGCCCACCAGCAGCCGGTCCGGCCGCATCCGCAGGGCGTTGCGGACGAGGTCGCGGATGGTGACCTCGCCCACGCCGTCGGAGGACGCCGGGCGGCTCTCCAGCCGAACCACGTGCGGCGCGGCGAGGCGCAGCTCCGCCGCGTCCTCCACGGTGATGATGCGCTCGCCGACCGGCACGTCGGCCGCCAGCGCGTTGAGCAGGGTGGTCTTGCCTGATCCCGTGGAACCGGACACGACGATGTTGCAGCGGGAGCGGACCGCCCAGCGCAGGAGCGCCGCCACCGGAGGCGACGCCATCTCGTCGACCGCGATGGGGCGCACCGAGAACCGCCGGATGGTCACGCACGGGCCATCGACCGCCAGCGGCGGCACCACGACGTGCACCCGGGATCCGTCGGCCAGCCGACCGTCGACCAGCGCGTGCACCGGATCGGCCCGCTTGCCGAGCGGGGCGACGATGCGCTCCACCAGCAGATCGATCTCGGACCGATCCAGGCAGATGGGCGACTCCACCAGCCGGCCGGCGCGCTCGACCCAGACGGGCCCCGGGCCGTTGACCAGGATGTCCGTGACCTCAGGGTCGCGGATGAGCGGTTCGAGCGCCCCGAGCCCGCCGATCTGGGCGAGGATCGCCGCCACCGAGCGGGCCACGTCGCCCTCGGGCCGGAGCGGGTCGGCCTCCCGGACGAGGGCCGCGATGCCGTCAGCGTCGGGCAGCGAGCGCGGCGCGGCCCGCACCAGCTGGCGGTGGATCTGCTCCTCGACCGCCGTCACCGGACACCGTCCACGACCCGCAGGAACCGACGGGGCAGCGCCCGTCGCTCCAGCCCGGCGTCCACCGCAGCCGCGACCATCGGGTCGATCTCCAGCTCGGCGACCACCGGCGCGCCGGCCGCATCGGCCACCTGGTGCCAGGCGACCGCCCGCCTCCGGTCGCGGACCACGACCACCTCGGTGGGCCGCACGGCGAGCTGCTCGATCCGGCGCAGCGACAGCGGGCACGCCCGCGCCACCAGGAGCGTGCGGGCCGAGGCCCGAACCAGCGCCTCGGCGAAGCCGTCGGCCACTGCGGGACCGGCGTCGACCACCACGAAGCGATCCCCGTCGTCCGCCCAGCGGGCGAGCTCCTCCGCCCGGGCCGGATCGAGCGGGCCCGAGCCGCGCGGCAGCAGCGAGATCCCGGGGACCAGCTCCGCCTCGAGGCGACCCAGTGCGGCGCCGCCGACCTCGGGACCCGAGCGGGTCCACTCCGCCACGCCGGGGCCTGGCGGATCGGCCGCGCCGAACAGCACCGGCTGGTCACCGCCGAGATCGATCACCACCACCGGCTCGCCGGCGTGCATCGCCGTCAGCGCGAGCGCAGCCGACACCACCGAGACGCCGACGCCACCGCCGACCGACCAGCACACCACCACCTGCCCACCTCCGCGCTTGAGAACCGTGCGGGAAGGCGAGGTGGACCCTAGGCGGAGGAGCCCAAGGTGTCAAGACATCAGGAAAAGCACCGAGACATCACGTCACGGTGCTGGGCTCGTCAGACGGTGCGCACCTTCTTGGCGGCGACGGCAGCGAGAGCGACGAGGGCGAGGATGATGAGCAGCTTCTTCATGGAGGGTGAGTCTACGCACTCGGACCCGACCGTGCGTCCGTGAACGGCGCGTTGCGATGCCCAGCCGACTCTCCGCGCGCCGCCCTGGTTTCCTAGACTTGCGGCCACCTGACGGACCGCCACGGCGAGTTCGGCCCGACCCACCGAGGCAGCTCCCTCTTGCTCGACGCCACCCCTGCGGTACCCCCTTCGGCCGAGGTCGAGGCGGCCATGGCCGACGCGGCGCGCGCCGACGAGGTCGTCGAGCGGCGCCCGCTGCGCAAGCGCCTCCGCTGGCCTTTCGCCACCGCGTTCCTGGTCGAGGTGATGCTGGTCCTGGGCGACCGCATCCCGTCGGTCGACTCCATGTCGTACTTCGAGACCGGCACCAACTTCGTGAACGGACGCGGGTACACCCGCAGCGGCTCCCCGGAGATGCACTTCCCGCCCATCGCCCCGGTCTCGTTCGGGTTGCTCGAGAAGGCGCTCGGCAACCAGATGTTCGCCCTGCGCACCTGGGAGCTCATCTGGGCCATGGCCGCCGTGCTGGTGCTCACCGCCGTGGCCTGGTTCATCAGCCGCGACGACGATGCCGTGGTGGCCACCGCCTGGCTGGCCGTCGCCGTGCCGGGCGTGGTCACGCTGTCCATCCGGGCCGGCAGCGGCAGCGAGCTGCCCGTCGTGGTCATGCTCCTGGCGTCGGGCCTGCTCACGCTGATGGCCGTCGACCGCACCGCGGAGCGCTCCACCGTCCGCCGCACGCTGCTGTTCGCCGCGGCCGGGGCGCTGGTGGGTCTCGCCTACCTGACGCGCCCCGAGGCCCTCATGCCCGGTGCGGTCATCGGCGTCGCCGTGGTGCTGTTCGCCCTGCGCGATCCGGACCGGAGCTGGCGGGAGCGCCTCATCAACCTGGTGCTCACGTGTGCCGCCTTCGGCTTCGCCGCCCTGATCTTCGTCGCCCCGTACGTCAACTACACCCACTCCAACACCGGCTCGTGGTCGCTGACCTCGAAGACCAAGGACGCCTCCATCGACGCCTGGCGGGCCGTCGCCCAGGACGACCGCCTCGAGCGCGACCCGATCCTGTACTCCATCCAGCCCGACGGCGTGCACCTCGGACCCGAGACCGTCTCGCTCACCCAGATCGCCCGGGAGCACCCCCGCAACTGGCTGACCATCGCCTGGATCAACACCACCACCATCTTCGGCGACTACCTCGGCCGCCCTTGGGAGACCGGGCCCACGTGGGAGCTCATCCCGCTCTTCCTGTCGGTCCCGGCGGTGTGGCAGATGTGGAAGACGCGCCGCAAGGGCAGCACCCTGCTGTTCGCCGGCCTGGGCGCCGCACCCCTGGCCACGTGCTTCCTGTTCTTCGCGCTGCCCCGGTACCTGATGATGACCACGGCGGTGCTCATCCCGTTCGGGGCGTGGGGCCTGGTGAACTGGACCAACCGGCTGACGCTCGGCCGCCGCCGCCTGGCCTGGTGGGTCATGGGCGCGCTGATGATCCTCTCGTTCGTGGTGGCCTCCTGGAACCTGCTGCCCTCCAGCAACACCGCCGAGCGCACCGAGCAGCGGACCGCCGGCGAGTGGATCGCCGAGAACACCCCGAAGGACGCCCGGATCATGACCCGGTCCTTCCACGTGCAGGGCTACTCGCACCGCGACGTGGTGGCCATGCCGTCGGCGGAGTACCGGGCGATGCTCGAGTTCGCCCGCCGCATGGGCGTCTCCTACATCGTCGCCGACGAGACCACGGTCCGGAAGCGCCGACCCGAGGTGTACGACATCCTCATGCGGGAGACGGGCGCCCCCGCCGGCCTCAAGCTGGTCCACCAGTTCACCGAGCGCGGCGTCCGGGTCAAGATCTACCAGCTGGACCCGCCGGCCCCGCCGACGCTCCAGCCCCCGCTCCCCCTCGGCTACGTCGCCGACTGACGCACCCGCCACCGCGGCCCCGGGCCGAGAACGAGAAGAGCCGGCTGCCTGACGGGCAGACAGCCGGCTCTTCGGAGAACGGGACTAGACGGCGAGCAGGTCGCGGGCGCCGGTGTCCGAGGACGGGTGGCGCAGCTTGCTCATGGCCCGAGCCTCGATCTGGCGGATGCGCTCCCGGGTGAGGTTGAAGTGCTCGCCCACCTCTTCGAGGGTGCGGGGCTCGCCGCGGTCGAGGCCGAAGCGGAGCTTGAGGATCTCGCGCTCGCGCTCGTCGAGCGGGGACAGCAGCCGGGAGATCTCCTCGGGCAGCAGCGCGGTGGCGGCCCCCTCGAAGGGCGACTCGGCGGAGCGGTCCTCGACCACGTCGCCGAGCTCGGCGTCGCCGTCCTCGCGGAGCGGCTCGGAGAGCGACAGCGGCTCGGCGGCGAAGCGGAGCGCCTCGGTCACCTTGTCCTCGGGCATCTCGACCTCGGCCGACAGCTCGGCGAGGGTGGCCGGGCGGCCCATCTTCAGCTCCAGGCGGGCCCGGGCCTTCTGCAGGCGGGCGAGGGTGTCGCCGGCGTGCACGGGGAGGCGGATGGTCCGGCCCGTGTTGGCGATGCCGCGGGTGATGGCCTGGCGGATCCACCACGTGGCGTAGGTGGAGAACTTGAAGCCCTTGCGCCAGTCGAACTTCTCGACGGCGTGCATCAGGCCGAGGTTGCCCTCCTGGATGAGGTCCAGCAGCGGCAGGCCCGAGGCCTGGTACTTCTTGGCGATGGAGACCACGAGACGCAGGTTGGACTGCACGAAGGTGCGCTCGGCCCGCTCGCCCTCGCGGGAGAGGCGGCGCAGCTCGCGCTTGCGGGCGGCGGTCAGGTCCTTGCCGGCCGCCTCCATCTCTTCCCGGGCGGTGTTGCCGGCTTCGATGGCCTGGGCCAGGCGGACCTCGTCGTCCTTGGTGAGCAGTGGGTACTGTCCGATGTCGGTGAGGTACAGCCGGACGAGGTCCTCTTCGTCCCGCTCAACACGCTCTTTCGCCATCTTGCACCTTTTCCTTGGAAACTGAGACCCGGATGCCCCGGTTGATCGGTCAGATGATCCGCCACCTGAAGGGGCCACGGACCTAGCCTGGGCATGAATCCGGGCTTCCCTTACGATACCGACCGGGTCAAGACCACCAAACATCCGGATTCCATGAACGACGCCGCCGCCACTCCCGCGAGTCCCATCATCCCTGCTGATTGGGGCCTTCTCGACGCCGAAGCCCAGCACGAGGCGTTCCCCGACACGTTCCCCATCCCCACCCCCGAGGAGCGCCAGACGCTCCGGGCGGGCGACATGGTGAAGCTGGTGTTCGTGCTCGATCCGCCGCCGGCGTCGGGTCCCAACGCCGAGCGGATGTGGGTCGAGGTCCGCAGCGCCCTCCCCGAGCAGGCCTACGAGGGCTGGCTCACCAACCGGCCCAAGGTCATCACGTCGCTGGAGCCCTCGTCGGTGATCGCCTTCGAGGCCAAGCACGTGGCGGGCATCGCCCTCCGCAAGGACGAGGTCACCTTCGATGTGAAGCTGCGGGCGGTGGTCAGCACCCGCCTGCGCGACGTGCCCGGTCCGCCCGGGTGGGCCGGCTTCGACACCCCGCTGGACTCCACCGACAGCGGGTGGAGCATCACCGCCGGCGACGAGCCCGCGGACTTCTTCGGCGATGGCGAGGAGGGCGACACCGGCACCGAGGCCATGGCGCTCGGCGAGCTGGTGCAGCGCTTCCCGGCCCTGGTCGAGGTGTTCCAGGCGGGCGAGGGCGAGTGGGTCTACCGACCCGACCACCGCCGCTACGTGCGGCTCAAGAACACCTGACCCCCGACGTCGGCTCCGCTCAGGGCAGACCGCCGGCGTCCACCACGGCCTGGGTCCACGCCGGGTCGGGGTCGTAGCCGCCGACCCCGAACGTCGAGCGCAGCGCGGCCACCAGCGTGGTGGCCGTGGGGCCGTCGGCCGGGCCGACCGCCCGCTCCTGGTGGGAGTGGTAGCCGAGCCTCAGGCCCCGGAGGACCGCGGCCAGCGCGCCCCGGCGGGCGGCGGTGGCACCCGGGTCGTCGAACAGCGCCAGCTGGTTCAGGAGGTGCGCGACGGGCTCCGACGAGGCCTCCACGAACGTCCAGCGAGGGTGCTCGCGCAGCTCGGGCAGACGCCGGAACCAGGCCTCGGCCCGCTCGGCGGCATCGGCCCGCTCGGTCCAGAAGACGGCGCTCGCCTCGGGCTCGGGCTCGATGGCCAGCCAGTGGGAGAGCACGGCGTGCAGGCGGAGCTCCAGCCAGCAGGCGTGACCGACCCACGCCGCCGCCTCGAGGATCGGCAGGCCGGGCGGGGTGAGCACGGCGGGTTCGGAGGGATCGGTCACGGTGGGGGAGGTTGGTCGCTGGCCGGCGCGTCGTCAACATCGTCCTCGTGCACCAGGACGAGCTCCGCGCCGACCGCTGCGGGATGGCTCCCGCCGGCCAGCTCCGCCACCAGCACCGAGGCCAGGATCAGCACCGCGCCGACCGCACCGGCCAGCCCGAGCGCCTCGCCGGCGATGGCCCCGAGGACCGCGGCCGACACCGGCTCCATCAGCAGGATGATGGCGGCCTGGGACTCGGGCACGACCCGTTGCGCCCACGTCATGCACCAGAAGGCGGCGGCCGTGGCGCCAACCCCGCAGAACGCGGCGGCGACCCAGACCCCCGCATCGAACGAGTAGCCGCCTGGGGCGAAGAACCCCGGCACGAAGCAGCAGACCGCCACCGTGAGCGCCTGCCACATGGTCAGGCGGATGGGGTCGTGGTGGCCGGAGACCTCGCCCAGCACGACGATGTGGAGGGCGAAGAAGAACGCGGCTCCCACGGTGAGCAGCTCGCCCGTTCCGATGCCGGCGATGCCGCCCGAGAGCAGGTACAGGCCGGCCACCGCCAGCACGACGCCGACCAGGACGTTGGCCGGCGGGACCCGGCGGTGCCGGACCACCCCGATCAGCGGGACCATGACGACCAGCAGGTAGGTGATGAACGCCGAGGTGGCCGACGTGGTGGATCGCAGGCCGGTGGTCTGGAGCAGGAACCCGGCCAGCAGGGTCAGGCCGGCCAGGATGCCGTGCCGGACCTCGTTCGGCGTGGCCGCGGCCCGGCGGGCCAGCGGCCACAGCACCGCGGTGCCGATCAGGAACCGCACCGCGAGGAACGGCAGCACCGCCGCCCGGTCCACGGCGGTCTGCACCACCAGGAAGGTCGACCCGAACAGGAACCCGGCCAGCGCCAGGACCCACCGGCCCCGGGCGCGCGAGGGCAGGGCGGGTGCGACGGGCCCGGTCACGTCAGGTCGACGCAGCCCGCTCGGCCGCGAGGGCACGGGCGAGCCTGGTGAGGAGCTCCACCGGGATCGGCTGCCGGTGGAGGAGCTTGATGGTGTCCTTGGTGGAGCGGAGCGGGGCGAGGTCGGCCTCGAGGTCGTCGTCGGTGCCGGTGAACACGGGCACCGGGTACAGCCCGATGTGGTGCTTCCACCCGGCGTAGTGGACGAGGTAGCGGCCATCGATCGCCACGACGGGCATGCCGTAGCGGATGCCGTCGGTGAGCCCGGGCACGGCGTCGTGCAGCGTGGAGCGGACGAGGCGCAGCCGGTCCCCGACGTCGGGCTCGAAACCGGCGAGGTACTCGTCGACCGTCTGCGGCGCCGCCATCAGCGGAAGCCGTTGGTGATGGGGAGGCGGCGGTCCTTGCCGAACGCCTTCGCCGTCACCTTCACGCCGATGGGGCTCTGCCGGCGCTTGTACTCGGCGTTGTCGACCAGGCGGGTGACCCGGCGGACCGTGTCCTCGTCGTGCCCGCGAGCGATGAGCTCCGAGACGGTGCGGTCGTGCTCGATGTAGCCCTCGAGGATCGGGTCGAGGACGTCGTAGGGAGGGAGGCTCTGGTCGTCGCGCTGGTCCGGGCGGAGCTCGGCCGACGGGGGCTTGGTGATGACCCCCTCGGGGATGACCGGAGACGAGCCCTGGGTGTTGCGCCAGCGGCACAGCTCGTACACCCGGGTCTTGTAGACGTCCTTGAGCAGCGAGTAGCCGCCGACGGTGTCGCCGTAGAGCGTGGCGTACCCGACGGCCACCTCGGACTTGTTGCCGGTGGACAGGACGATCCACCCGAACTTGTTGGAGAGGGCCATGAGCGTCATGCCCCGGAGGCGGCTCTGGAGGTTCTCCTCGGTGAGGTCCGCGTCGCGGCCGGCGAACGACGGGGCCAGCATGTCCAGGAGCGCGGCGTGGCCGGGCTCGATGGGGATGGTGCGGAAGTCCGTCATGCCGAGGTTCTCGGCCAGCAGGGCGGCGTCGCTCTTGGAGTGATCGCTGGAGTAGCGCGACGGCATGGACACGCCGTGGACGTGCTCGGCACCGATGGCGTCGACCGCGACGGCCGCCACGAGCGTGGAGTCGATGCCGCCCGACAGCCCCACCACCACATCGGTGAAGCCGTTCTTCACCAGGTAGTCGCGGGTGCCGAGGACGAGCGACCGGTACACCTCCTCGTCCGGGTCCAGGGGCGCGGCGATGGGGGCGGGCAGCAGCGGGGCCTCGGCCTCGTTGCGACGGGCCTCGCTGGCCTCGACCTCCTCGCCCCGGGTCATCTCGATGGGGAGCAGCAGGTCCGTCGGGCGGCCGCGGGGGTCGAGCAGGCGCTTGCGGTACACGGGCTCGAGCTCGACGTCGACGATCATCACGTCCTCGACGAACTGGGGCGACCGGGCCAGCAGGGTGCCCTCGGCGTCGAACACCATCGACCCGCCGTCGAACACCAGCTCGTCCTGGCCGCCCACCTGGTTCACGTAGACCACGGCGCACGAGGCGTCGGCGGCACGGGTGGCCATCATCCGCTCCCGCCGGGCGAGCTTGCCCTCGGCGTACGGGGAGGCGTTGAGGTTGACGATGAGCTCGGCACCGCTGTCGGCCTGGTCGAGGATGGGCCCGGCCGGGTTCCACGCGTCCTCGCAGATGCTGACGCCGACGCTGACCCCGCCCACCGACCACAGCTGCGCCGCCTCGGCCCCACGGGCGAAGTAGCGGGCCTCGTCGAACACGGCGTAGTTGGGCAGCTCGCGCTTGTGGTACACGCCGACGACCTCGCCGTGGGCGCACACGGCCGCCGCGTTCCAGAGGTCGCGGCCGGCATCGACGAACCCGACGACCGCGACGCAGCTGCGGGTCTCGGCGGCGACCTTCTCCAGGGCCGCCTTGTTGTCGGCGATGAAGCCGGGCTTGAGCAGCAGGTCCTCCGGCGGGTAGCCGGTGATGGCCAGCTCCGGGAAGACGGCGAGGTCGCACCCGGCCTCCTCCGCCGTGCGGAGCGCCTCGAGGATGGCGGCGACGTTGTGGTCGAGCGCGCCCACGCGGGTGTTGAGCTGGCAGCTGGCGATCCGGAGGCGACCCATGGGGCAAAGCATGTCACGACCGCGGCGCGGATCGACCGGTCGCCGGACGCGACGAGCCCCGCACCGATGCGACGGTGCGGGGCCCGGCGCGCTCGGGGCGGACCGGGTCAGTTGCCGAAGCGGCCCTTCAGGCGGCCGCGCAGGCCCTGGCGACCGGTGCCGGACCCATCGGCGTCGAGGATGCGGTCGACGGCCTGGTCGACGTGCTCCTTGGCCTTGGCGGCCCGCTCCTCGGTGAGCTTGCCGTCGGTGACGGCGGCGTCGATGGTGGCGTTCAGGTGGGCGGTGAGGGCGTCGTCGACCACCTGACGGTCGACGCCCTTGGCCTCGGCCTGGGCGGCGATGGACGTGCCGTCCTTCAGGCCGGCCTTCACCTCGTCGGGCGTCGAGCCGATCGCCTTGGCCACCACGTCGAGCGTGGCGGCCCGACGGGCCGTGCGGTTCTCCTTGCGCTCGGCCTGGCCCGCCTCGGCCTCGGACCGGGTCTTGGCGGCCACGGCGTCGGCCTGCTCCTGGGTGAGGGTGCCGTCGGCGACGAGGGCGTCGAGCGCCCGGGCCAACGGACCGTCCTTGGCGGCGGGTGCCTCGCTGGTGGCGGCGGGTGACTCCTGTGCGCCGGCGACGGCCAGCGGGTTGACCGCGGCGACGGTGAGGCCGCCGAGGCCGATGGCTGCGGCCATGCCGACCGCGGCGAGCTTCTTGCCCATGGTGTGCTCCTGGGATCTGCGGCCCCACCGATGGGGCCTCGTGGAACCCACCATGGACCCCAGGTGTGAGGGATCCGTGAGCGGCTGGCGATCAGCTCGGGGCGCCGACCTCGGGGTGCGCCGTGCGCACCCGGGCCGGGGCGCGGACCAGCCAGGAGTCGGTGATCACCTCGGTGAGCTCGTCGAGCCCGATGGCATCGAGGTGCACCAGCACCGAGGCGTGGCCGTCGTAGTGCGGGGTGGTGAAGAAGACCTCGGGGTCCGAGGCGAGCAGCACCTCCTTCTCCTCGAGGCTCTCGGTGAACACCACCAGCCCGCCCTCGGCCTCGGCCCGGATGCGCAGGAACAGCTTGTCCTTCACCCGGAAGCCAGGGGTGTTGTAGGAGGTCTTCTCGATCACCTCGGGCAGGCCCAGCGCGATGCGCCGCACATCGTCTTCGGTGGCCATGGCCGCCACGGTAGATCGGGACCTCCGACCCTGGCTGCCCGGCCGGCGCCGGCGCACGATCGGGGCATGGCCGCATCGATGCTGGTCCCACCCGACCACGCCGGGCACCACCGGGCACTGGCCGTGTTCGCCGCGGTCCTGGCGACGTCCGCGTGGGCCGGCGCCGCCGGGCTCATCGTGGGGTTCCTCGGGCTGGGACCCGAGGTCGAGTCGCGCCTGCCGTTCGCCAGCCCGGTGTTCGGCGGCCTGGCGCTGATCGCCGTGGTCGCGGTCCCGATGTCGATCCTGGCGGTGCTGGCCTGGCGCGGCGACCCCCGGACGGGCGATGCCGCGGTGGCCTGCGGTGTGCTGCAGGTGGGATGGATCGTGGTGGAGCTGCTGTTCATCCGCGAGCTCAGCTTCTTCCACCCGCTCTACGTCGTGATCGGGCTGGTGCTGATCTTCGTCGGACGGCGGATCCGCAGATCCGTAGGCTCGGGGTCGTGGAGCTGATCTCGATCCCGCTCGCCGGGGGACCGACCCAGGTGATGGCGCAGGACCTGCCGGCCGTCACCGGTCCGCACGGGGTGCTGGGCGTCGATGTGGCCAGCCGGGCCATCGACGGCCACCACTGGACCGTGGTGCAGCTCCTGCTCGACGACGACCACCCGCTGTTCGACCGCACCCTGCTCGATGCGCCGGTGGTGGCCGAGGTCCGCACCCACGGCCACGCGGACTGCGGAACGCCGGTGACCCTGGCGCTCGAACCGTTCGACCACGACGCGTTCCGCCGCCAGCTCGCCGCCGAGCACGCGGCGGGCGAGGCCACCACCCGCGGCGTCCTGGTCCGCACCGGTGGGCAGCTCCCGCCCCCGTACGTGCGGCTCGCGTTCCTGCCCGTCGAGCTGGCGGAGACAGCAGGCGCCGACCTGCTGGTGCGCCAGACCACCGTCGCCGAGCTGGTCGCCGGCGTCGAGACCGCCTACGCCAAGGGCGACATCACCGACGACGACCGCCGTGCCCTGCTCATCACCATCGAGCAGCGGCACCCGACCCCGGCGGCGTGATCAGCGGTTGACCACCTCGGCCAACCAGCTCGGGTCGGTGATGGCGGGGCAGTGCCCGCCGGGGTAGCGGACGATGCGGCCGGGTGACGAGACCCGCGCCGCCATCACCTCCTGCATCGAGGTGGAGACCGGCCGGTCCCGTTCGTTGAGGACGTAGGTGACGGGCACGCCGACCGCCTGCGACCAGTGGATCGGCTGGAAGTAGTGGTGCACGCCGTCGGGGACGCAGCGGACCGGGTCGGCGGCGAACGCGAGGTCGTCATCGCTGAGCGGGTCGCCGCCGTAGGCCGACCGCAGCTGCTCGGGATCGTCGGGGGCGCCGGGCATGGTGATGGTCTCGCCCTGCTCGGCCGCCGCGTCCACCGCCCACAGGAGGCCGTCGCGGTGGTGCGGCTTCATGCAGTCCAGGCCGGTGCCGCCCTCGGCCGGGACCAGCGCCCCGTTCAGCACGATCCGCTCCACCTCACGGCCGGCGTCCCGGAGACCGGCCACCACGCCCGGCACCGGCATCGCGCCAGACGAGTGGGCCACGATCACGATCGGGTCACCGGGATCAGCGGCGTCCACCTGGGCCAGCACCGACGCCACCTCCTCCTCCACCGTGGTCCGGGCGTAACCGCCCGGTGTGCCGTTGCGGCCCGGCAGGTCCACGGCGATCGCCGGCGCATCGAGCAGGGGCACGACCCGGTCCCAGAAGCGCCCGGTCGAACCGCCGCCGTGGATGAGCAAATACGTCACGGCCGGCACGGTAGCGACGACGAGACTGACCGGGTGCAGCCCGCAATCCGCCTCGCCACGCCGGAGGACCGCGACGAGGTGGTCCGCCTCCGGTTGGCCTTCATCGCCGACGTCCGAGGGGTCGATGCCGCGACCTTCGGCCACGAGTTCACCGAGGTCACCCGCCGCTACCTCGACGACGTCGAGCGGCTCGGCCGCATCCGGACCTGGCTGGCCGAGCCCGCCGGCGGGGGTCCCGCTGCCGGCATCATCTCCGTGCTCCGCAACGACGCTCCGCCGCTGCCCGGGCACCACCTGGCCCACGAGGGCTACGTGGTGAACCTGTGGGTGGCACCCCCTGCCCGCCGCCAGGGCCTGGCCCGCACCCTGCTCCAGACCGCGCTGGACGACGCGCCCAGCTGGGGCCTGCGCCGCCTCTACCTCCACGCCACCGAGGCCGGCCGTCCTCTCTACGAGCAGACCGGCTTCCTCCCCGACGATCGCTGGATGGGCACCGCCCTGACCTGACGGCCACTCGTCGGCTGTCAGACCCCGCGTGCAGCATGTCGGCATGAAACGGCATCAGGAACATCGAATCGCCATAACCCTTCACCCGCCCGGTGGTATCCTCCGCCCATGGTCCGGGTCACGATCCGAGCGCTGCGAAGCCACGGGGAGGCGATGATGGACCGAGTCCTCGCCGGCGAGACGCTGGTGGTCACCAGCGACGGGGAACCGGTGGCCGAGCTCCGCCCGCTCCGTCGGCGCGGCCCAGATGCAGCGGCGCTCCTCGAACGGTTCCGACACCTTCCGCCCATCGATCCGCACCGCTTCCGCTCCGACATCGATTCCGTGATCGACCAGACACGGTGAGCCAGCCGGACCGCCCCGAAGCCGGGCTGATCGCAAGGCAGCGCGCGGCTTCGACGCTCTGCTGGCGGCGTCGGCGCTGGCACGCGGGCTCTCGATCACCACACTCAACCCCGATGACTTCGCAGGGATCGAGCACCTCGAGGTCCGGACTGTCCCGCATCCGGATCGGTCCTAGTCCAGGGGGAAGACCTCGGCGTCGGGGAAGCGGGCGACGGTGCGGTACCAGCGGGAGGCGAACCGCCAGCCGCCGTAGCCGGTCTCGTCGGTCCGGCGGTAGGTGTCGCGGTAGAGGCCGAAGGTGTCGTCGCGCTTGCGAGCGCCGTGCTTCAACCGCAGCTCGCACATGAACATGCGGGCCTTGGCCGCGGCCGGGTCGGAGGCGGCCGCCTCGATGTGGCTGTTCACGATCTGGAACTGGAAGAACGAGAACTGCTCCAGCGCCTTCGACACGAAGTCAGTGAGCGCCCCGGGGCCCGCCAGCTGGACGGCCGGGCGCGTCACCAGGTCCAACGAGATGGTGGCGTCGGGCAGGAACAGGCCGTGCACCTGGTCCCAGTCCCGCATGGTGACGCCGTCGGCGTAGGCCCGTTGCAGGCGATCGATCGCAGCGTGGTCGGCGGGGTCGAGCTCGGCGGTCACCCGCCCGATCGTACGGTGCGCCGCCTCAGCCGGCGATCACCCGGCCACGGTGGCCGCGAGGGCGGCGCCCAGCTCCCAGACGGCATCCTGCTCGGGCTGGGCCACCGGACCGGTGGCCCGGACCGGCGCACCCACGGACCGCCAGGCGAGGCCGGTGACGATGCGCTCGATGTCCCGGACGGCCCCGTCGACGTCGTTGTTGCCGTGGACGTAGAGCCCCCAGGGTCGGCGGGCCGTCGCCTCCAGGCACGGGTAGTAGATGGTGTCGAAGAAGTGCTTGAGCGCGCCGCTCATCGACCCGAGGTTGGCGGGCGTGCCCAGCAGGTACCCGTCCGCCTTGAGCACGTCGACCGCGGTGCAGGTCAGCGCGGGCCGCACCGCCACGTCGACGTCCGGCAGCTCCGGGCGGGTGGCGCCGTCGACCGCCGCCCGGAGCAGGGCGTCGAGCGGCGGCGACACCGTGTGGTGGACGACGAGGACCCGGGCCATCGCCACAGCATCCCAGACGCGCCACTGCCGGTCCCCCGAAGGGGACCGGCAGCAGGCACAACCGATCAGGCAGGAGCCCGTCGGAACCAGGGGTCAGCCCGCAGCGGCGGAGCAGACCGTGTCGGTGATCATCCGGGCCACCACGTAGGGGTCCATGTTGGCGTTGGGACGACGATCCTCGGCGTAGCCCTTCTTGTCGACGGCCACCTGCCACGGGATGCGGATCGAAGCGCCACGGTTCGACACGCCGTAGGAGAACTCGGTCCACGGGGCGGTCTCGTGGGCGCCGGTGAGGCGATCCTCGATGCCGGCGCCGTAGGCCTTGACGTGCTCCTCGGCCTTGGTGCCGAGCGCCTCGCAGGCGGCGATGATGGCGTCGTAGCTGTCGCGCATGGCAGCGGTGGAGAAGTTGGTGTGGCAGCCGGCGCCGTTCCAGTCGCCCTTGACGGGCTTGGGGTCGACGGTGGCGGAGACCCCGAACTCCTCCGCGATGCGGTAGAGCAGCCAGCGGGCCACCCAGAGGTGGTCGCCCACGTCGAGCGGGCCGAGCGGGCCGACCTGGAACTCCCACTGACCGGGCATGACCTCGGCGTTGATGCCCGAGACCCCGATGCCGGCCTCGATGCAGGCCTCGAGGTGCGCCTCGACCACGTCGCGGCCGAACACCTCATCGGCGCCGACGCCGCAGTAGTAGAAGCCCTGCGGAGCCGGGTAGCCGTTCACGGGGAAGCCGAGCGGGCGGCCGTCCTTGAAGAACGTGTACTCCTGCTCGATGCCGAACCACATGTCCTGGTCGGCGTAGCGCTCGGCCACGGCACGCAGGGGGGCGCGGGTGTTGGTGGGGTGCGGGCTGTCGTCGACGAGGAACACCTCGCACATGACGAGGATGTCGTCGCCGCCGCGGATCGGGTCCGGGAACACCGCCACCGGCTTGAGCACGCAGTCCGAGTTGTCGCCGGGGGCCTGGTTGGTGCTGGAACCGTCGAAGCCCCAGATCGGCAGGTCGTCGTGCGCCCGGCCGTCCTCGAGGATGCGGGTCTTGGACCGGAGGCGAGCGGTGGGCTCGGTCCCGTCGATCCAGATGTACTCGGCCTTGTAAACCACGGAATTCTTCTCCATCGTCGGTAGCCCGCCCCGCGGTCGGGACGGGTCGATCCGTTGTGCGGGACGCACCCTAGGAGCGATGGCGCGCCCGGTCGTTTCCCGTTTGTGAACGGACTGTGAACGAGATCGCGTGCGGTCCGAGCACCCCGAGGGGACCGGTGCCCGGCGTTCACCATCAGCAAGGAACCTGCAGCGTCCGGCTTCGCCACCCACCTCGTGATCGACGAGGCCGGCTCCTCCAGCGCCGCCGATGGGGGCGACCGTCTCCCCCGCCGGCGCCCTGGTGCGGTCGTCGCCGGCCGTGTCGTCGGCCACGGGAACGTCCAGGACGAGGTCGTCGGCTGACGCCTCCGAGGGTGAGCTGAGCCTCCCTGAGACACCCCGGACATTGTTCCAGGCGCGTCTCGGGGGGCTTGCGCCTTTGTGAACGGAACATGAAACGGCCCGGTTCCAGGTTGCTCGCCAACGGCTCCGGGCGTGAGGATGGCGTCCGTGGATCGTCAGAAGGAGTACGTGCTGCGCACGGTCGAGGAGCGAGGGGTGCGCCTGGTGCGCCTCTGGTTCACCGACGTGCTGGGCCAGCTGAAGTCGTTCGCCATCTCCCCTGCGGAGCTCGAGAACGCCTTCGAGGAGGGCATGCGCTTCGACGGTTCGGCCATCGACGGGTTCAGCCGGATCCAGGAGAGCGACGTGCTCGCCCGGCCCGACGCCCGCACCTTCGAGCTGCTGCCGTGGGCCGAGCGCGACGAGACCTCGGCCCGCATGTTCTGCGATCTCACCACCCTCGACGGCACGCCGTTCGCCGGCGACCCCCGTCAGGTGCTGCGCCGGAACCTCGACGCCGCCCGGGAGCGGGGCTACTCGTTCTTCGTGGCCCCCGAGATGGAGTTCTTCTACTTCGGCTCCGGCGACCCGACGAAGCCGCTCGAGCCGCTCGACACCGGCGGCTACTTCGACCTCACCACGGCCGACGTCAGCTCGGACCTCCGGAAGAAGACCATCCACCCCCTCGAAGCCATGGGCATCCCGGTGGAGTACTCCTTCCACGAGGACAGCCCCAGCCAGCACGAGATCGACCTCCGCTACACCGACGCCCTCTCCATGGCGGACAACGTGATGACCTTCCGCCTCGTCGTGCGGGAGACGGCCCTGGAGCAGGGCGTGTACGCCACGTTCATGCCCAAGCCGCTCACCGGCATGCAGGGCTCGGGCATGCACACGCACCTGTCGCTCTTCGAAGGCGACTCGAACGTCTTCTACGACGACACCGGCGGCCACCCGCTGTCCAAGACCGGCCAGGCGTTCGTCGCCGGTCTGCTGCACCACGCCGCCGAGATCACCGCCGTGACCAACCAGCTGGTCAACTCGTACAAGCGCCTCATCGTCGGCACCGAAGCCCCGTCGCACATCACCTGGGCCCAGAACCACCGGGCCGCGCTGGTCCGGGTGCCGATGCCCAAGCCCGGCAAGGAGTCCTCGATCCGCATCGAGTACCGCTCCCCCGACCCGGCCTGCAACCCGTACCTCGCGTACTCGCTGCTGCTGGCCGCCGGGCTCAAGGGCATCGACGAGGGCTACTCCCTCCCCGAGGAGGCCACGTCCTTCCTGGAGCTCTCCGCCAAGGAGCGCGCCGAGACCGGCGTCCGGGACCTTCCCCAGTCCCTGGCCGAGGCCCTCGATGCCATGGAGGGATCGGACCTGGTCCGCGAGGCGCTCGGCGACCACATCTTCGAGTGGTTCCTCCGCAACAAGCGGGCCGAATGGGCCGACTACAAGGCCCAGGTCACCCCGTTCGAACTGTCCCGGTACCTGCCCGCCTGGTAGCCACCATGGAACCGCTCCTCGTCCATCCCGATCCGCCGCCGCCGGAGCTGGCCCGCCTGCTCGACCTGGGCGGGTACGCCTGGAAGCCCTGCGCCGACGAGCGCCAGGCTGTGAGCGAGACCCCCGACGACGGCTGGGGCGGTGCCATCGTCGTCATCGACGAGCAGAGCGACGCCGCCTGGGCCCTGTGCCGGGCCATCCGCAAGGGTGATCTGCCGGTCGAGCCGCTGCTGCTGCTCATCGGCGGCAACCGCCTCGACGAGCTCGACCTCCGCGACGAGCTCTACGACGACTTCTGCCTCGACCCCTTCCACCCGCGTGAGCTCGAAGCCCGCCTCCGCCACCTGTTCTGGCGCACCGGCTTCGGCACCGCCCCCGAGCTCGTGGAGTACGGCGGCCTCGTGCTCAACCTGGAGACCTACCAGGCCGTCATCGACGGCGAGCCGCTCGACCTCACCTACATGGAGTACGAGCTGCTCAAGTTCCTGGCCCAGCACCCCGGCAAGGTCTTCACCCGCGAGACGCTCCTCAGCCGGGTCTGGGGCTACGAGTACTACGGCGGCGCCCGCACCGTCGACGTCCACATCCGGCGCCTCCGCGCCAAGCTCGGCGAGGAGCACGCCAACCTCATCGCTACCGTCCGCAGCGTCGGCTACCGCTTCGGCCAATCCCGCTGGGGCGGTTGAGCGGCCTGGCGGCCTCTCGTCACTCGTTCGGCTGCGCCTCTCTCCGTTCCTCGAATCGATCGACGGGCTGACGCCCGGCAGCTTTCGCTCGGGCGCACGACTTCGTCGCACGCCTTCGGCCGAGGGGGCTCCGCAAGCTCTGCCCCCTCGGGCTCCCCCGGGCTCGCTTC
>CALANQ010000100.1 GCA_937926025.1 uncultured Acidimicrobiales bacterium | reverse complement strand
CATCGACACCCGGCTCACCGAGACCCACAAGCTGTTCCTCCTCCAGTCCGACCCGGCGTTCCCGCGGCTCATCGTGATCGAGCCGCTGTCGGCCACCTACGAGGACAAGGCCACCCGCTTCAACCGGCTCTACCCGCTGGCCGCCAAGAAGCCCAACGCCCGCTACATCGGCGAGATCTACCGGTCGCAGGACAACGCCGCCGTGCGCGACGCCCTCGAGGCCCAGGCCATCCGCTTCGTCTACGCCGAGGACACCACCACCCCGGTCTACGCCACCGACCACCTGCTGTTCTCGTTCCTGTCGGACTACACCTACAACCGGGTCGGGTACGTCGACGTCGACCTCGACGACCTCGACGCCGTCGGCTTCACCGAGGGCTTCAGCCTCAGCGCCGTGGAGCAGGAGATGCTCGACAAGGCCGCCCAGCTCCAGGCCGAGCACGGCATCTCGGAGCGGGTCAAGGGCCTCGACCACATGGCCACCCGCATCCTGGCCGCCGACCGCGAGGACGCCATCCTCGAGTACCTCACCATGGTCCCCAACTACTTCTGGGGCGCCTACAACATCAACGAGATGAACTCGTCGACCAACGTCACCCGCTCGCCCCGGGTCGACGACGACAAGGTCTCCCCGGCCCGGGTGTTCACCGCCAACAACACCCCGTCGTTCGTGAACTCGTTCGACGGGCTCCCGATGCCCACCGAGGACTTCGTCCGCAACTTCGGCCGCCGCATGCACCACATGGCCTACGAGGTCATCGACGGCGAGGTCGGCGGCAAGAAGAACGTCGACTACGTGGTCGGCCAGCTGGCCGAGATGGGCACCCCGTTCCTGGCCGACATCGTCGGCGAGTGCAAGGACGACCCCAACCTCAAGCAGATCTTCTCCAAGAGCTCGCCGTACTCCCTGCTCATCACCGAGTACGTCGAGCGCTGCCACGGCTACGAGGGCTTCTTCACGAGGGACAACGTCGCCGCCCTCACCGAAGCCGCCGGCGCCGACGAGCGCTACGACCACGGCCACGTCTTCGACTGACGCACCCGCCCCGCCCCCAATCACCGAACTTTCGACGCTTGCCGTTGCAGAGCAACGCTTCGCATCGAAAGTTCGAGCCGCCGCCCGGTCTCGTGCCGAACTTTCGTCGGTTGTCGTTGCAGAGCAACGGTTCGCATCGAAAGTTCGGATGCGCGGTGAGCGACGGCCGGGATGGCCGGTGATCAGCGGGCGCGCGCGAGCGCGGCCAGGATCTGGGCGACCACCTCATCCGGGCGATCGCGGAGGTCCTCCCACGTCACCCGGATGACCCGCCAGCCGGCCGCAACGAGACGGTTGTCCCTCAGACGGTCGCGCTCCCTGGCCAGACGGGAGCCGTGAAAGCGCTGGCTATCGAGCTCGACGACCAGCTTCGCCTCGCGCCACGTGCAATCGACCCGGCCGATCAGGTCGTCGTCGCCGAGGTGGACCTCGAACGCCGGCATCGGGATCCCTCGTTCGGCGAAGAGCCGCCGGGCCGATCGTTCGAGCTCGGAGGCGGGAGCCACGTAGCCCGGCCCGAGATCCTCGAGGATCTCGCGCATCGCAGCCGTGCCCCGGCGCCCGCGCCGGGCGAGCGCGAAGAACACGTCATCGAGCTGCTTCTGGGTGCAGAGCCTGCGGGACAGCGCGTCGTCGACGATCAGCTTCGTCCGCTCCAGCGGCTCGAACCCGGCGAGGTCGAAGATGGTGCGCGCCACCCGGGTGACCGGGATGCGCTCGCGGACCGTGACGTGGCCGGGCAGCAGGCGAAGGGTCGTGCGGACCGCGCCGCCGGTCGGTTGGCTCCTTCCCGTCGCGACGGACACATCGGCGCTCGGCCGACTGAACCCGAGGAGACCCCAGATGAACGCCGCCGCTCGATGCGACGCCACGGCACCGGGAGCGCGACACCACACGGCGACGAGGATCGCCTGGTGCCCGGTCGGTGGCGCGGCGACGACCCGGTACACGCCGCGGCCGACCGGTTCGCACCAGCCCTCGGAGCGGAGGGTCCGGAGGTCCTGCTCGCTGACGCCGGCTGCGACCGCATCCGACCAGCGGAAGAGGCCGTGGTGCCCGGCGGCGAAGGTCGCGAGAGGCCCGAAGCGCTGCTGCATCGTCCGACCATCCCGGCTGGAAGCCGCCGCGTCCAGCGATGCGACTCAAGTGGCGCATCCACCCGTCCCCGGACCCGTCCCGAACTTTCGACGGTTGTCGTTGGAGAGCAACGGTCCGCGTCGAAAGTTCGGATCGCCCGCTGGTCCGTCCCCGAACTTTCGACGGTTGTCGTTGGAGAGCAACGGTCCGCGTCGAAAGTTCGGA
>CALANQ010000099.1 GCA_937926025.1 uncultured Acidimicrobiales bacterium | reverse complement strand
GGCGGCGTTCGTGGGGGCCACGAACTCGCCCTCAGCGTTGTCGAGCCACGCGATGGTGAGCGCCTCGACCGGCTCCGTCTCGGGCTTGGCATCGGTGCGGGCGGTGGCGTTGTCCATGCAGCCGACACCGAGGCTCTGCAGGGCGCCGAGCATGCGGGCCTTCATGGTCGTGTAGTCGTTGACCAGGGCGGGCGAGCTGCCGTCGGGGGTCTCGATGTCCTCGAACGGGAGCTCGTAGCCCTCCATCGACCCCTTGGTGAAGTCTGCTTCGGCCTGCGGGTCCTGGTGGAACCACTCGGTGAGCCGGTACGCCACGGCAGACGACCCGGAGCGGAACCACGGCTCGATGCTCAGGTACGGCGGCGCCACCTTGAACTTCGGGTTGTCGGCGTTGTCGGCGATCAGCTCCGGCGACGCGATGGTGCCGTCGCGGGGCGATCCGCCGGACAGGTCGGCGAGGGTGCGGCGGGAGATGCGCAGGTCCGGGAACCGGGTTCCCGACGTGGCGGGCTCGCCGGCGTTGGTGTCCCAGTACGTGCAGGCCACGGCGCTGGTGATCATCGGCACCAGCACGATGCCGCGCTTCTCCTTGGTGAGCGCGGCCTGCTCCTCCTTCGTGAACGGGAGCGACGTGAGGCCGATCACCGCAGCGTCGGCGGGGGTCACCGCCTCGCGGCCGCCCTTCGAGCCGAAGTCCGTGTAGTCGGCGACCACGCCGGCGCTGTCGCAGATGGCGGCGGCCCAGCCGGTCACGGCCTCCTTCGCGCTGCTGCTGCCGATGAGGCTGAGCGTGGCGCTGACGTCGGCGCAGGCGTCCTCGGTGGCCTTGGCCTTCTTCTGATCGGCGACGGACAGGGGCTTGTCGTCGGCCCCGCTGGCACCGGGGCGGACCAGGAACGAAGCGGCGATGAGGCCCAGCGCGGCGGGCACGCGCAGGCGGGGATGACGGCGACGACGACCGTCGGCGCGTGAGGGGAAGGACATCGGGACTCCGGCTCGGGCGCGCCCACATCGGCACGCTCGGCCGCATCATGACGGCCGCCGGAGAACGAGGGAACGGTTCCGACGAGGTGTTCCGCCAAGGTCCGTCTGGCGTTCACCTGTGGGCCACGGAGCGCTCGCATCGTCTTCGTACCTTCACGCTGCCATGACCGACGTGATGACCCCCGCGCCCCCCGAGCCCGAGCTCGAGGCGGACGAGGTGCCGATGCGGCCGACCGTCCGGCCCAACGGCGGCGACCGGGTCTTCCTCGGGATCACCAAGGCCGCCGGCTTCTCGACCTTCGTCATCATGACGGCGATCGGCATCTTCCTGCTGAAGGGCGCGTGGCCGACCCTCCAGCGCGAGGGCGCCTCGTTCTTCACCGGCTACGAGTGGAACGCGGCCGCCGAAGGCGGCGGCGACTTCGGCGTGGCCGTCGTCGTCTACTACACGATCGCCATCGCGGTGGTGGCCATGGCCATCGCCGTGCCGCTCGCCATCATCACGGCGCTGTTCGTCAACGAGTACGCGCCCCGCCGGGTCCGGCCCGCCCTCATCGCCATGGTGGACCTGTTCGCGGCGGTGCCGTCGCTCATCTACGGCCTGTGGGGCCGGGAGCTGGCCAGCACCCACCTCCAGGACGTGGCCCGCTGGTTCGACGTCCACGTCTCGTTCATCCCGCCGTTGCGCTCGCCCACCAACACCTACGACGGCTCCACCTTCATCGCCGCCACCATCGTCGCCCTCATGATCATGCCGATCGCCACCGCGGTCATCCGCGAGGTGTTCGCCCAGGCCCCGGTGGTGGAGAAGGAGGGCGCGCTGGCGCTCGGCGGCACCCGCTGGGGGATGATCCGCACTGTGGTCCTGCCGTTCGGCAAGGGCGGCATCATCGGCGGTTCGATGCTGGCCCTGGGCCGGGCGCTGGGCGAGCCCATCGCCGTTGCCCTGATCATCATCCCGATCTTCACGCCGCACCTGTCGATCTCCGAGCGGGGCTCCAACTCGGTGGGCAGCCTCATCGCCACCAAGTTCTCCGAGGCCGGCCCCAAGGAGCTGTCCGCCCTGATCGCGGCGGGCATCGCCCTCTTCGCCATCACCCTGATCGTGAACTTCGGGGCCTCGTTCATCGTCGCCCGGTCCCGATCCGGTGCCGCCACGGAGGGATGACGCCGTGACCCAGGTGACCCCCGACATCGAGGACTTCTCGCCCGACGACGAGATCCCCCGCGCTCCTCGGACCATGCTCCCCGACGACTGGGGCATGCTCGCCGGCAGCGCCCTCGCCGCCGTGGGGCTGATGTGGACGCTGTTCTTCCGACTGCTTCCCATCCACGGCACCGTCGGCATGTGGTTCCTGACCTGGGTGGTCTTCCTGGCCATCTACCGCTACGTGGTCCGCCAGGTCCACGGTCCGCTGGCGGCAACGGACCGGCTCGTGGCCGCCGTGCTGTCGTCGGTGGCGCTCGTCCTGTTCGCCATCCTCCTGCTGATCATCGGCTACGTGGTGGTGAAGGGCATCGGCGGCATCACCGCCGCCTTCTTCACGCAGACGCTGGAGAAGGTGGGCCCGCTCGACCCCGAGAGCAAGGGCGGCGCCCTCCACGCCATCCTCGGCACGCTGATGCAGCTGGCCCTCACCGTGGTCATCGCGGTGCCGCTCGGCATCACCACCGCCGTGTTCCTCAACGAGGTCGGCGGCCGCATGGCCCGCCCGGTGCGGACCCTGGTGGACGCCATGAGCGGCGTGCCCTCGATCGTGGCCGGCCTGTTCATCTACTCGGCGGTGATCCTCACCCTGGGCTGGGGCTTCTCGGGCTTCGCCGCCTCGCTCGCCCTCGCCGTGCTGATGCTCCCCACCGTGACCCGGACCACCGAGGTGGTCCTCCGCCTGGTCCCCGGCGGCCTCCGGGAGGCGGCGCTCGCCCTGGGCGCACCCCGCTGGGGGGTCGTGCTGCAGGTCGTGCTGCCCACCGCCCGCAGCGGCGTGTCCACCGCCGTGATCCTCGGCATGGCCCGGGCCGTCGGCGAGACCGCGCCGCTCATCCTCACCGCCTTCGGCGTGGCCACCATCAACAACAACGTGTTCTCCGGGCCCCAGTCCGACCTGCCGCTCTACGTGTGGCAGCTGGTCCGGAACTCCGACGGGGGCCAGGTGCAGCGGGCCTGGGCCGGTGCCCTCGCCCTGATCGTGATCGTGCTGGTGCTGTTCACGCTGGCCCGGGTGCTGGGCCGCCAGCGCCGGTCGGGCCGAGGTGGCCCCGAGGACGTGATCACCTCGCTCGCCGGCTTCGACGCCGCGTTCGACCGCTTCCACCTGAGCGGCGACCCGGACAACCAGATGACCTACGACACCGCCGACCACCGGCAGGACCCGAACCCCGAACCCGAGGACCGATCGTGAGCCCGAACACCCTGGACCCGTCCGCGATCATCGTCGACCACGAGGCACCGGAGCCGGGCCTGCGCCCGGGCAGCCTGCGGGCCGAGAAGATCTCCGCCTGGTTCGGCACCAACAAGGTCCTCCACCAGGTCGACCTGGACATGCCGGCCGGCAAGGTCACCGCGCTGATCGGTCCGTCGGGCTGCGGCAAGTCCACGTTCATCCGGATCCTCAACCGCATGCACGAGCTGGTGCCCAGCGCCAAGCTGGCCGGACGGGTGC
>CALANQ010000098.1 GCA_937926025.1 uncultured Acidimicrobiales bacterium | reverse complement strand
CCCCCAGCGGGCACCGACCAGGGCTCGAGGAGCGATCGGAGGGGATCCCGGTACGGATTGAACAGGACCGCCGAGGTAGGCCCGAACGAGCCGTGCCGGATCTGCTCGCTGCCTGGCACAACAGCAAGAGGCCCGTTGTCGAGGTCCGGGCTGGTGTCGTCCAATGCGACCCAAAGCGCGAACGAGGGACCGTCCCGCTCGTCCACGACCGGCAGGTCACGGTGCAGGAACAGGTCGGAGTCCGCGCCCGGGTGCTTGACCACGAACGAGGAGTAGATCGGGTAGAGGTCGCGGAACACCTCCGGGATGACCCGGTCCCACACGGGGTCGAAGACCGACGCCAACTCACGTACCAGGCTCCGGTCAGGTCGGAGGTAGTCAAGCTGGATCCCGCTCTCCTCCGGCGGGACCCGGGCCCAGTAGGCCTGCTGGAGGCGAGTGACGTCCGCGGCATCGAGCAACGGGACCGCCGCGATGCCTCGGGCCTGGAGCCGAGCGTCGACCTGGGGGTCGATGAGCACCGGGGTCCACGGCTCCGGTTCGGTGGTCATCGCGCCCCGAGCGCGTCACCGACCGGTTCGTCGCAGAGGGAACCGAGGTAGTCGACCTTCCACTTCAGATCCATGGTGTGGGTCAGGTGCCCATCCGGCTTCGGGGGGCCGATGGTGATGGTGCCCCAGACCTCGGCGATGGCCGACAGGTTCAGCTCATCGATGGCGGTGATCACGACATCAGCCTCGCCCAGGAGCTGACCGACCTCCATCGAGCACTCGTAGCGGTACCGACCCGGCACCTCGAGCTGGGCGCCGGCCGGGATGATCGGGAGCGAGCAGGCGCTGAGCAGCGCCCGGTCTTCGAGTGTCATCACCTGCTGACGGTCGCCGGGGCGCGCTCGCAGCGAGAGCTCGAGGATCGCCCCCGGAACCGGCTCCTCCACCACGATCGTGCCCGACAGCTCCAGCGAACCTCCCGAGGGCACGTGATGGCGCTCGATCTTGACCGGCAGCAGCCGCAGGTCCGCCGAGCCGTCGTGCACACCGCCCGCCCAGCTCCGCCCGGAATACCCGCGCAGCACGTCGTCGGTCGAGCCGTCATCGACGACCGAGCCGTGATCGAGGCGGACGACCCGTCCGCAGAGCTGCTCTACCAGCTGGAGCTCGTGCGACACGAACAGGATGGTGAGGCCAGCCCGGTTCAGCTCGTTCAGCCTCTCGACGGCAACCCGCCGGAAGTGCTCGTCCCCGACAGCGAGGAGCTCGTCGACGATCATGATCTCGGCAGGGAAGGCCACCTGCACGGCGAATGCAAGGCGGGCCCGCATACCGCTCGAGTAGCGCTTCATCGGCTGGTCCAGAGCCGCCTCGGGAAGGCCCGCCAAGGAGAGGATCTCCCCCTGCGCTCGGCTGATGGCATCCGCTGGCTGCCCCATCAGGCGGGCGAGGCTCCAGAGGTTCTCGCGCCCGGTCAGCTCGGGGTGGAAGCCCGATCCCAGCTCGATGGCTGCCGCCACCCGCCCGAACACCTCGACCGAGCCCGAGGTAGGGGCGACGATGCCGGCGATGATGCGCAGCAACGTCGACTTGCCCGCCGCGTTCGGTCCGATCAACCCGACGGACTCGCCCCGTTCGATGTCGAGCGAGACCCCGCGCAGCGCGTGCACGTCCACACGCCGGGGATCGCCCCACCGTCCGGGCAGCGCCGCTTGCGCCAGCCCGGGGTTGTCCCGGTGGCGGTAGTCCTTCACCACATCGGTCAGCCGGAGCGCAAGGGGTGCGCCCGTCGCGATCCGCGCCCCGACGGGGTGGGACGCTGCGGCGGCGGGGGCGAGCGGCTCCACCCGGATCGTGGTCGGTACGTGGAGCGTCGCCCCCAACGGGCCGATGGCCACCGTCTCGACATCGCCCACCACCGGCAGGTCCAGGTGCGTCGACCCCAGCACCTCGTGGCGACTCCAGTCGACCACGCTGAACCGCATCCGGACGTTGCGAGCAACGTAGGCGAGGTCGATCCCTTCGGCTCTCAGGCGGTAGCGGCCCGGCTCGAGCAGCGGCGGGACGACGTCAATGGACGCCGCCACCACGTTCGTGGCATCGACGACCGGCAGCAAGACGTCGATGCCGATCGCCGCGGCCGCAACCGGGCGCTCGACGTCGACCTCGAACTCGAAGGTCAGCGGCTCCCCCACCCGCATCCCGTTGGGCATGCGCACCTCGTGCAGTACGACGCCGCCATCAGCACGCTCGGGTAGCCGCGCGGACGAACGGCTGACGTACCGCTCGATCACCTCGAACGCCGGGCCGTCATCGACGATGCAACCGTCACGCAGGTGCACGGCCCGCTCGCAGACCGCCGCAACCAACGGCATCTCGTGCGACACGAGCAGCAGGGTGGTTCCCTCCTCCACCATCTCGAGGACGCGCTCCACGCACTGGTTCTGGAACTCCCGGTCGCCGACCGCCAGCACCTCGTCCACGACGAGCACATCGGGACGGACGTCGATGGCAAGGGAGAACGCGAGTCGTGCGGCCATGCCGGTGGAGTAGTCCTTCAACGGCCGGTCGAGCGCTTGTTCAAGTCCGCCGAACTCCGCGATCCGGGTGATGGCCGCTTCGATGTCATCGTCGCCCCACCCATGGATGACGCTCATCGCCTGGATGTTCTCCCGCCCGGTCAGCTCCGGATGGAATCCCGCCCCCAGTTCCACGATGGACCGGACCAATCCGGTGACGGCTGCGCGGCCCGCGGTCGGCGCCGTGATTCCCGCCACGATCTTGATGATGGTGGACTTCCCGGCGCCGTTGGGTCCGATGAGCCCGAGTGTCTGCCCCGGCGGGACCCGCAGGTCGACCCCGTCGACAGCCAGGATCGGGTCCTTCGGACGGACCGGCAACCAGGGAAGGGTGGAGGTCCACGGGACCGACCGGTTCCGGTCGTACACCTTGGTCACCTGCTCCAAGCGGATCTCACCCACCGACCGGGGCCCTCCGAGCGGCGAGATCGCTGGGGGCGCGGGAAGTGTGCTCATGGGCAGCGCGAGCCTAGCAACCCGAGCCGTACTGGCCTTCAGGGCGACTGCTACCTTGCTTCGGTGCCAGTCGCCACCAGCCCGTCGTCGCTGAGCATCAGCGAGCGAACCGTGCGCACGGCACAGCTAATCCGAGTGCTGGCTCCCCGGGAGCTCCGCATCCGTTACCGGCAGAGCCTCCTGAACATCGCCTGGGCCATCATCACGCCCCTGCTCATGCTGGCGGTCTACGGCGTCGTGCTGACGCAGAGCTTCGGCGTGACCGAGTCATGTGCCCCGTACCTCCTCGTCGCCTGGACCGGCATCGTCGCGTGGACCTTCGTCTCCCCGGCGATCGGGACGGCCGTGTTCAGCCTGGTCCACTCCGCCGACCTCATGACGAAGCTCTACTTCCCCCGCGAGGCGCTGCCGCTCGCTGCAGTCGGTGCCGCGCTCGCCGAGCTCGGCATCGGCCTGGCATCGCTCGTAGTGTTCGCTTGGTTCAAGGGCATCGGACCCTCGGCGGAGATGCTCCTCGCGATCTTCCCGCTGCTGCTCGTCATCATCTGGACCGCGGCCGCATCAGTGTTCTCTGCGGTGCTCGCCACGTTCACGCGCGATGCCATCCACGCCGTCAACGTGCTGCTCCGCGTCGGCTTCTTCGCCACCACGGTGGTGTACTCCGCCGACCAGGTCCCGCCCTCGCTGCAATGGTCGGTGGAGCTCAACCCCGTGTCGGTCGCCATCACCGCGCTCCGCGACACGCTGCTGTGCGGCCAGCGGTTCGATGTCCACCTCATGGTGATCCACCTGCTTGTCGCCGTCGGCCTGCTGGTCTGCTCGGTCTTCTACACCCGCTCGGTGGAGCAGCGGATCATCGACGTGGTCTGATCGCCCCAGTGGACTCGGCTCCCCCGCGGCGCTGGCGCAGCAGCTCGACCCGCTGGTCGATGCCCTCAGCAGCGGCGGCGGTCGCGACCGGGTCGATGCCCGCATCATCGAGGATCTCCCGGGCGCGCTCCGGCCCGTCGACCGGCGTCACATCGCCGCCCATCACCGGCATGATGCGCAGGAGGGGCGAGTCGAGCTCGTAGACCGCCACGGCCCCGAGCAGGAAGTCACCCTCGATGATCGAGGTTCGACTGCCCCCGGCGAAGTGCACGCCGGTGCCGCACAGATCGAACGGGTCACCGGCCACGGTCAGCTCCGCCGGCCCGTGGGCGGTGAGCGGCGCCTTCGGTCCGGTCGCCCGGCCGTCCCGGTAGAGCGAGGCCGTGGCGTCTCGGTAGTAGCGCACGTAGTCGTGGCTGAGGGCGACCGTGGACGGGAACGTGCGCCCGGGGGCGGGCATGAGGGCCTCTTGGACCGCCAGGACGCACGCCAGGCCCGAATCGTCAGCTTCGATCCCGAGGTCGTCGACCACCAGCTTCCGCAGCTCGTCGTAGAACGAGGACCAG
>CALANQ010000097.1 GCA_937926025.1 uncultured Acidimicrobiales bacterium | reverse complement strand
GGGTCCTCGGCCAGCCCCTCGGTCATCACGCCGGGGCGGAAGGCGCCGAGCAGGAGGCGGGCCGTGTAGGCGAACGTGAGGACCGAGCCCAGCACCAGCCCGGCCAGCACCCAGCCGCCGGCGGCCAGGTCGCTGTCCACGAACGAGGCGTAGGCGGCCTCCTTGCCGATGAACCCGAGCAGGGGCGGGATGCCCGCCATCGACGCCCCGCAGATGACCGCGACCACCATCGGGCCGCCCCATCCCGGCCCGTACCGCCCGAGGTGGCGGATGTCCCGGGTGTGCGCCTGGTGGTCGATGACCCCGACCACCAGGAAGAGGCCGGCCTTGAACAGCGCGTGGGCCAGCAGCACGATGACGCCGGCGGTGGTGGCCTCGGGCGTGCCGGCGCCGAACAGCACCACCAGGAACCCGAGCTGGCTCACCGTCCCGTAGGCCAGGATCCGCTTGAGGTCGTACTGGTGGAGCGCGTGCCAGCCGCCCGTGAGCATCGTGGCCAGGCCGACCCCGATCACCAGCGGCCGCCAGAACCCGACATCGGCGAACATCGGCGAGAACCGGGCGATCAGGTACACGCCTGCCTTGACCATCGTGGCCGAGTGCAGGAACGCGCTCACCGGGGTGGGCGCCACCATGGCGCCGGGCAGCCAGGCGGAGAACGGGAACTGGGCCGACTTGCTGAACGCACCCACCAGCACCAGCAGCAGCCCGACATCGACCACCGTGCCCGAGGGTGGGTGGGCCGCCAGCGCCGCCAGGTCGTAGGTGCCGGCGCTCTGCCCGATCAGCACGAACCCGCCGAGCATGGCGATGCCGCCGAGCCCGGTGGTGAGCAGCGCCTGGAGCGCCGAGGCCCGCGCCTTCGGGTCCTGATCGGTCCACCCGATCAGCAGGTAGGAGCTGATGGACGTGAGCTCCCACGCCACGAACAGGAACAGCAGGTTGGCCGAGGTGACCAGCCCGAGCATCGCCGCCGTGAACACCAGCAGCAGCCCGGCCAGGCGGTGGACCCCCTCGCGGTCGGCTGGGAAGTACCGCGACGCGTAGAGCTGCACCAGGGTGCCGATCCCCGAGATCAGCAGGACGAACAGCAGCGAGAAGCCGTCCATCCGCAGGTCGATCGACAGGCCGAGCTCGGGCACCCACGACACCGACGCCGTCGGGATGGTGCCGTCGAGGATCCCGCTGGCGTGGGCGGCCGTCCAGACGAACGCCGCCAGCGGCAGCAGGGCTGCCACCAGGAACGCCTTGGTGCCGAGCCGCCGTCCAGCCGACAGCAGCAGCAGGCCGACCGCCGTGGGGGCGAGGAGCAGGACCGTCAGCACGGCATCAGGCGCGCGCTGCGTACGTCATCGGCGGCCTCCTGTCCCATCGCCAGCGACCGTAGGGAGGCTGTATGACGGGACTGTTTCGTCGGAGTGAACCCCTTGCGGCGCCGTGACCTGGGCAGATGCCGGAACCTGTCGCGTTCCGGACGCGCCGATGCCGCCGACCCCTGAGGAGCCGGCGGCATCGGATGTCCGTTGGTCCGAGGACCTCGAGACGGTCAGTCCTGGACGGTGTACTCGCCCTCGGTCGGGCTGCCGCCGCCCGTACCGGAGACCTCGCCACCGTGGAGGTGGAACTCGGGGTACGCCAGCGCACCCATCTCCGGGAGGTCCATGCCCGCCAGCTCCATCTCGGCCGGAGGACGGATGCCGCCCTTCATGATGGCGTTCTGGATCTTGAAGAAGGCGAAGGCGATGCCGAAGATCAGCGTCCAGATCACCACGACACCGGCAAGCTGGGACAGGAACTGCCCGGGCCCGTCGCCGCCGTACAGGAGGCCGGTGACGCCCTCCTTGGTGGTGGTGGTCAGGTTCCAGCCGGCGCCGTACTGGCCGTCGGCGAAGATGCCCACGGCGAGGACACCAAAGGTGCCACCGATGCCGTGCACGGCCACCGCGCCCACCGGATCGTCGATCCCGCGGCTCTCGATGAACTGGGCAGCGACCGGGATCAGCACACCGGCGATGATGCCGATGACGGCCGCAGCCCAAGGCTGGACGAAAGCACAGGGCGCCGTGATGGCGACTAGGCCGCCGAGCATGCCGTTGACCATCATGCCGGGGTCGGGCTTGCCCGTCTTGATCTGCATGAAGAACATCGACGTGACCGCACCGAAGGCGCCGGCGATGGCGGTGTTGGTGGCGACCACGGCGAAGCGGACGTCGGTGGCGGCGAAGGTCGAGGCGGCGTTGAAGCCGAACCAGCCGAACAGCAGGATGAACGTGCCGAGCATGGCCATCGGGATG
>CALANQ010000096.1 GCA_937926025.1 uncultured Acidimicrobiales bacterium | reverse complement strand
GGAGGAGATCGTGGACCCGGCGCGGGCTGCCGCCGAGGAGGGCGAGGCCTGGGAGGCGGCGGCCGAAGGCGACGAGATGCTCGGCGCCATGGGCCTGGACTTCGACGAGGAGCTCTTCCTGGGTGGGGAGCTGTCGCCCACGTTCTTCGGGTCGGCCATCACCAACTTCGGCGTGCGGCTGCTGCTCGACGGCGTCATCGACCTGGCCCCCGCCCCGTCGCCCCGCCTCGACGTGGACGACGAGCCCCGCGCCCTCGACGCCCCGTTCAGCGGGTTCGTGTTCAAGGTCCAGGCCAACATGGACAAGGCCCACCGCGACCGCAGCGCGTTCATGCGGGTCTGCTCCGGGCAGTTCGAGCGGGGCATGGTGGTCACCCACGACGCCACCGGCCGACCCTTCGCCACCAAGTACGCCCACACCGTCAACGGGCAGGACCGGGAGACCCTGGAGATCGCCTACCCCGGCGACGTCGTGGGCCTGGTCAACGCCACCGACGTGCGGGTGGGCGACACGCTCTGGCTGGACCAGCAGGTCACGTTCCCCCGGATCCCGAGCTTCGCCCCGGAGCACTTCTCCGTCATCCGCGTCCGCGACACCAGCAAGTTCAAGCAGTTCCGCAAGGGCATCGCCCAGCTCGACGAGGAGGGCGTGGTGCAGGTGCTGCGCGACCCGGACTTCGGCGACCAGGCCCCGGTGCTGGCCGCCGTGGGCCCGATGCAGTTCGAGGTGGCGGTGCACCGGCTGGAGACCGAGTTCGGGGCGCCGGTGGAGCTCAGCCCGACGTCCTACAACGTGGCCCGCCGCACCGACGCCGCCAGCGCCCCCACCCTCCGGGCCATGCGGGGCGTCGACGTCCTGGACCGGTCCGACGGCACCAAGATCGCCGTGTTCGAGAGCACCTACTGGCTGGACCGCCTCATGGCCGACCAGCCCGAGCTGGTGCTCGAGCCCCTGGTGGCCGGCGAGCTGGCCGCAACCAACGGCTGACGGGTTCTCAATACCCGTCCGGCGGACGGGTCGCATCACCCGTCCGTCTGCGCGTCACGCCGTTCCTCGAGGGGCTCCGCAGGCGCTGCCCCCACCCCGGGCTCGCGGCGCTCGGAACGGGGAATTTGAGCAATCGCTACTCATGTGGGCGGGAGGCGGGCGTGGTCCTCTGATCTCATGGACAGCAACGCCTTCGCCAACGGGGTCGCCAGCGGCGACCCGCTCTCGGACCGGGTCATCATCTGGACCCACGTGTCGGGCGTGGCGCCCGGTGCCGACGTCACCGTGTCGTGGTGCGTCGCTCGCGACCACCGCCTGAGCGACCTGGTGGCCCAGGGCACCGCCATCGCCGCGGCCGACCGGGACCACACCGTGCACGTCGACGTCACCGGCCTGGAACCGGCCACGACCTACTTCTTCGGCTTCGACCTGCCCGGTGCGGTGTCGACCGTCGGGCGGACCCGGACCCTGCCCGCCGGCCACGTGGAGCGGACCCGGTTCGCGGTGGTGTCGTGCGCCAAGTTCAACGCCGGGTTCTTCAACGCCTACGACCGCATCGCCGACCGGGGCGAGGCCGGGGAGCTGGACTTCCTGCTGCACCTCGGCGACTACATCTACGAGGCGTCCAACACCCCGCCCAAGAACCAGACGCCCGGCGCGGACATCGGCCGGCCGTTCGATCCGCTCCACGAGTGCGTCACGCGGGCCGACTACCGCACCCGGTACCGCCAGTACGTCGGCGACCCGTCGGTGCAGCGGGTGCGGGCCGCGCTGCCGGTGATCCCGGCGCTCGACGACCACGAGCTGGCCGACGGCGCCTGGCGCGACGGTGCCGACAACCACGACGAGGCCGCCTTCGGTCCGTGGGCCGAGCGCCGGGCCGCCGCCTTCGCCGCCCGCGAGGAGTGGCTGCCGATCCGCCGTCCCGACCGCAACGACCCTGAGCGCGTCTACCGGCACGTGCCGCTCGGTGACCTGGCCGACCTGGTGCTCACCGACTCCCGGAGCCGACGGGACCAGCCCGTGGCCGGTGGGGCCATGGCCGACCCGGCTCGCACCGCCCTCGGACCCGAGCAGCGCACCTGGCTGCTCGACCGGCTGGCCTCGTCGACGGCGGCGTGGAAGCTGTGGGGCAACCCGTCGGTGCTCTCCACCACCTTCCGCCCCGACCTCCCCGAGGACCTGGTGGAGCCGCTGCGGAAGCTCAAGCTCATCCACGCGGACCAGATCGCCTGCGATCAGGACCAGTGGGACGGCTACCCCGTCGAGCGCGACGCCATCCTCGCCCACGTCGAGCAGCACGGCGTCCGGGACCTGGTGGTGCTGTCGGGTGACATCCACGTGGGCATGGCGCTCGAGGTGCACCGCGACCCGTTCGCGGCGGCCGCCACCGGCGCGGCGCCCCTGGCCGTCGAGCTGGTCACGGCCAGCCTCACGTCGCAGAACCTCGACGACAAGCTCGGCGACGCGTACGGCGGGTCGCGCCAGGCGCAGGACCGGTTCGTCGAGGCGTTCCCCCACGCGCGCTGGGCCGACTTCGACGGTCACGGCTACCTGGCGGTGGACCTGGACCACGACCGGCTGGAGGCCACCTGGTGCTTCGTGGACGGCGTCCTGGCCCTCAGCGACGACGAGTTCCGCGCCGCCACCTACCGGGTGCCCCGCGGGCGCGCCGAGCTGGTCCCGGCCATCCACCCGCTGCTCACCCGGTCGGTGCGCTCCCTCCACCGGTGAGCGGAGGGCGGCCGGTCAGCTGCAGGTGAGGCCGTCCTCGGGGACGGTGAGGTCCACGAAGTAGTCGCGGACCATGTCGTCGATGCAGGGCTTGCCCTGGCCGACGATGGTGTGGCCCTCGCCCTCGTTGGTGACCAGCACGGCGCCGGGGATCTGCTCGGCCACGGCCACGCCGTTCTCGTAGGGGGTGGCCGGATCGTTGGTGGTGCTGACCACCACGATCGGCGGCAGCCCCTCGGTGTCGGCCGGGACCGGCTTCAGCGGCTTGGCCTTGGCCGGCCACAGCGAGCAGCGCACGTAGTCCGACACGATGGGCCCGCCGAAGCGGGGCACGGCCTTCTCCGCGGCGATCGACGCGTCGAGGGTGACGTCGGGGTCGGCCGGCCACGTCTCGTCCAGGCAGGACACGGCGAAGTAGATCTCGAAGCTGCTGCCCCCGCCGTCGAGGCCGAGGTACATGTCGGCCAGGCTCACCAGGCCGGTGCCATCGCCGTCCTGGGCGTTGCGCAGCGCGCTCGACAGCTGGCCCCACAGCTGCTCGCTGTAGAGCGCCTGGGCGAGGGCCAGGGAGACCACCCCGGGGCCGGCATCTCGGCTGGCACCCGGCGCGGGGATGGGCGCCTTCTCGGCGGCCGCGCTGACCTCGTCGATCACGGCGCCGGCGTCTTGGCCGCCGAAGCCGCAGCCGTCGTCCTCGCAGTGCGCGATGTAGGCGTCCAGCGCGGTCTCGAACCCCGCGGCCTGGGCCTGCGCGGTGGCGAGGCCGTCGGGCGCGTGGTCCACGACGCCGTCGATGACCATCGACCGCACGCGGGTGGGGAACAGGCGGGCGTACTCCTGGCCGAGGGACGTGCCGTAGGAGTAGCCGAGGTAGTTGATCTGGTCCTCGCCCATGGCCTTGCGGATCTCGTCCATGTCGCGGGCCACGTCGGTGGTGCCGAGGAACGGGAGGATGTCGCCGTACTTCTGCTCGCACTCGTCGACGAACTCCTGCGACGTCTCGAGCGTGGCCTTGCGGTCCTCAGGGCTGTCGATGCTGGGGTCGGTGTCGTAGATGTCGACCAGGTGGGAGTGGCAGTCGAGCGGCGAGCTCTCGCCGACGCCACGGGGGTCGAAGCCGACGATGTCGAAGCGGTCGCCGATGTCGCCGGCACGGGAGAAGCTGCGAGCCAGGTCGATGGCGGAGCCGCCCGGTCCGCCCGGGTTCATGAACAGGGTGCCGATCCGCTGCTCGGGGTTGTCGGCGGGGTGGCGGGTGACGGCCACGTCGATGGTCTCGCCGTCGGGCTTCGAGTAGTCGAGCGGGACGGTGATGGTGCCGCACTCGAACCCGCCGCCGCAGTCCGACCAGTCGATGGTGCGGGCGCCGGCCTCGGGCGCCTTGGTGGTGGTGCTCCCGCTGCTGGCGCCGTCGGCGCGGGTGGTGGTGGGTTCCTTGGCCGACTCGTTGCTGCCCGAGGTGGAGCAGCCGGCCAGCAGGGTGGCGGCGACGAGCAGGGCCGCAAGGGTGCGCTTCACGGCGGGAATCCTAGGGACGGCCCCGTTCCGGCGGGCCGCGGCGAGCCGGGTCAGGTGCGGGCCCGTCGCTGGCGCCAGCCCTCGGGCAGCACGTGGTCGAGCACGTCGTCCACCGTGACCGCGCCCACCAGGCGGCCGGAGCGGTCGCACACGGGCAGGGCGAGCAGGTCGTAGGACGCCAGGCGCTCGGCCACGTCGCGCAGCGGCAGGTCGGGGGCGACCGGTTCGGTGCTGTCGTTCACGCACTCGTCGAGCGTGGTGGACGGCTGCTCGCGCAGGAGCCGCTGGAAGCCGACGACGCCGACGTACTTGCCGGTGGGCGTCGACACGGGCGGCTGGGTCACGAACACCTGGGCGGCGAGCTCGGCCGGGATCTCCCGCTCGCGGATGTTGGCCAGGGCCTCGGCCACGGTGGTGGTGTGGGCCAGGATCACCGGTTCCGGGGTCATGAGGCCGCCGGCGGTGTCCTCGTCGTAGGCCAGGAGGCGCCGCAGCGGGATGGACTCCTCGGGCCGCATCTCCTCCAGGAGCGCAGCTCGCTCGGTCTCGGGCAGGTCGGCCAGGAGGTCGGCGGCGTCGTCGGGCTCCATCTCCTCGAGGATGTGCGCGGCGCGCTCGAGGTCGAGGGTCTCCACCAGGCGCACGGCCTCCTCCTCCTCCATCTCCTCGAGCAGGTCGGCCACCTGCTCGTCGGCGAGGAGGGCGACCACCTCGTGGCGACGGTCCGGGCTGAGCGCCTGGAGCCGGTCGACCACATCGGTGGGGTGCAGGTCGCGCAGCTCGGCGACCTCGTCCATCTCGGGGGTGCTCGCGAAGCTGGACGCCACCTGCTCCCACGGCACCACGTTGGGAGCCCGGCGGCGCAGCGGGCCGCGGCGGCCGAGCGCGGCCAGCACCACGAACCAGAAGGCCTTGTCGGGGCCGGGCGCGATGGCCAGGTCGGTGAGGTACTCGTCGCCGACGCGCGTGTCGAGCAGATCGCCGACGGCCAGCTGCTCACCCGTGCGCCGCGTGAACGACCGCACGCTCACGGTGCCTCCCACCATGCGGACGCCGCTCGGGTCGATCTCGGCGATGCGGCTCATGTTGATGAAGATGTTCCGCCGCTCGATGTTGGCCACCAGGCCCAGCACCCGGAGCTTGCTGTCGCCGGACGGGGCGAGCACGACGTCGCGGATGCGGCCGACCGGATCGCCGTCGGTGTCGGTGAGCGGCAGCCGCACGAGCCGCGACACGAAGGCAGGAGTGGTCGACACGATCGGGGAGGGTACCCGGGGGAGCACGGCCGGGTCGCCAGGGTGGTGCGGCGGGCCGCGCCGCGGGACCGGGCGGGCGGTCAGGCCTCGAAGCGGTAGCCCATGCCGGGCTCGGTGATGAGGTGGCGGGGACGGCTGGGGTCGACCTCGAGCTTGCGGCGCAGCTGGGCCAGGTACACCCGGAGGTAGTTGGTCTCCCGCTCGTACTGCGGCCCCCACACCGTCTGGAGGAGCTGGCGCTGGCTGATCAGGCGGCCGGGGTGGCGGACCAGGGTCTCCAGCAGCTGCCACTCGGTTGGGGTCAGGTGGACCTCGGCGCCGTCGCGCTCCACCCGCTTGGCGGCCAGGTCCACGGTGAACGAGTCGGTGGTGATCACCGGCTCCTCGTCGGGCCCGGCCGCGCCCCGGCGGGTGGCGGCCCGGAGCCGGGCCAGCAGCTCGCCCATGGAGAACGGCTTGGTGACGTAGTCGTCGGCGCCGGCGTCGAGGGCGGCGATCTTGTCGGCCTCGGCGTCGCGGACCGACAGCACGATGATGGGCACCGTGGTCCACCCCCGGAGGCCCTCGACCACGGCGATGCCGTCGATGCCGGGCAGGCCGAGGTCCAGGATCACCACGTCGGGATGGGTGCTGGCGGCCAGGTCCAGCGCCTGCTCGCCGGACTCGGCCAGGACGACGTCGTAGTCGCGCGCCGCCAGGTTGGTGCGCAGGGCGCGGCGGATCTGCGGCTCGTCGTCCACCACCAGCACCCGGGTCACGGCGCCGATCCTTGCGCGTGCGCGACCGGCAGCGTCAGCTCCATGGTGAGTCCGCCGCCCGGGGTCTCGGTGGGGCGGATCGAACCGCCCATGGCGGCCACGAAGCCGTGGGCCACCGCCAGCCCGAGACCCACCCCGGTCCCGCTGGTGTCGCCCAGCCGCTGGAACGGCTCGAACAGCCGGTCCCGCTGGTCGGGCGGCACGCCGGGACCGTGGTCGACGATCCGCAGGTGGACCACGCCGTCGCCGGCCGCAGCCTCCACCTGGACGGGGGCACCGGCGCCGTGGCGCAGCGCGTTGGCCACGACGTTGGCCACGGACCGCTCGAGCAGGGCGGGGTCGGCCTCGATGGGCGGGAGGGTCTCGGGCACGTCGACGCTGCCGCCGCGACCACCTCCTCCCAGCCGACCGGTCGGGTCACCATCTGGAGGACGCCGGTCTGGAGGCGGCTCATGTCGAGGAGGTTGCCCACCAGCCGGTCGAGCCGGTCGGCCTCCTCGTCGATGGTCTCGAAGAACTCGTGCTCGTCGGCGTCGGTCCAGTCGACGTCGTCCTGGAGCAGGCTCGACACGGACGCCTTGATGGAGGCCAGCGGGGTGCGCAGGTCGTGCGACACGGCCCGCAGCAGGGCGGTGCGCAGCGCGTCGCCCTCGGCCACCACCTGGGCCTCGGCCGCCTCCGCCCGCAGGCGGCGCTGCTCCAGCGCGGTGGCCAGCTGCGCCGCGAACGCGGAGAGCACCAGCCGGTCGTCGGCGCTGGGCACCGGACCCGTCAGGGCCAGCACGGCGTCGTCGCCGGCGGGGATCCGGGCCGTGGCCGCGGTCGGGTCGTCGAGGACCGGTGACCCGGAGCCGTGGTCCAGGTGCCAGCCCCGGGCGTCGGCGGTGTAGAGGGCGGCGCTGTCGAGCTGGAAGGTGGTGCGCACCCGGTCGAGCATCGACGGCACCGGGTCGGCGCTTAGCGCCAGGCCCGCGGCCACGCTGGCGAGCGCCTCGGCCTCCTGGCCCGCTCGACGGGCGTCGGCCGCGCGCCGCTCGGCTCGAGAGACCAGCAGGCTCACGGCCACGCCGACGCCCACGAACGCCAGCAGCGCGGCCGTGTTCTCCGCTTCGGCGATGGTGAGCGTGTAGTAGGGCTCGGTGAGGAACCAGTTGACCACGAAGCCCGCCGCCACCGCGGTGGTCAGACCCGGGCCGGTGCCGCCGATGGCCGCCACGGCCACCACCAGCAGCACGTAGGTCATCATGTCGCCCGGGAGCCCGAAGCCGTCGCGGACCGTGACCAGCAGCAGGGTCAGCAGCGGCAGGCCGACCGCCCCGAGCACCCAGCCGGCCAGGCGGCGCCGCCGGCTGAGCGGCGAGCGCAGGAGCGTGGGGCGCCGAGGTCGACGGGCGCTGGGCGGGTCTTCGGCCGTGCGGCTGATGACGTGCACATCGAGATCGCCCGACGCCCGCACCACCCGGTTGACCACGGACCCGCGCCACAGCTCGGTCCACCGGCTGCGGTCGGTGGCGCCCAGCACGATCTGGGTCGCGTGCTCGGCCCGTGCGAACTGCACGACCGCGGTGGCCACCTCATCGCCGACCACCTCGTGGTAGGCCCCGCCCAGGTCGGCCAGGAGCGTGCGCTGCCGGTCCAGCGCGCCGGGGGTGGCGACGGCGAGCCCGTCGCCGGCCCGCACGTGGACGCCGAGCAGCTCGCCGCGGGCCCGGGTGGCGATGCGGGCGGCGCGCCGGATGAGGTGCTCGCCGCTGGGCGACCCGGTGAGCGCCACCACCACCCGCTCCCGCGTCTCCCAGGTGCGGTCGATGCCGTGCTGGTCCTGGTACGCGGTGAGGGCGTCGTCGACCTTGTCGGCCAGCCACATGAGGGCCAGCTCGCGCAGGGCCGTGAGGTTGCCGATCCGGAAGTAGTTCCCCAGGGCGTCGTCGACCTTCTCGGCGCCGTAGATGTTGCCGTGGGCCATGCGGCGGCGGAGGGCCTCGGGCGTCATGTCCACCAGCTCCACCTGGTCCGCGCTGCGCACCACGTGGTCCGGCACCGTCTCGCGCTGGGCCACGCCGGTGATGCGCTCCACCACGTCGTTCAGCGACTCCAGGTGCTGGACGTTCACGGTGGTGATGACGTCGATGCCGGCGTCGAGCAGTTCGTCGATGTCCTGCCAGCGCTTCTCATTGCGCGAACCGGGCACGTTGGTGTGCGCGAGCTCGTCCACCAGGGCCACCTCCGGCCGCCTGGCGAGGACCGCGTCGAGGTCCAGCTCGCCCAGCTGCGTCCCCCTGTACTCGAGGTGGCGCCGCGGGACGATCTCGAGGCCGGAGATCAGGCCGGCAGTGTGCGGACGGCCGTGGGTCTCGCACAGCCCGACCACCACGTCGGTGCCGCGCTCGGCGCGACGGTGCCCCTCCTCCAGCATGGCGACCGTCTTGCCGACCCCCGGGGCGGCGCCGAGGTAGATCCGCAG
>CALANQ010000095.1 GCA_937926025.1 uncultured Acidimicrobiales bacterium | reverse complement strand
TCAGCGGCAGGCCGATGGCCAGGAGGCGGGTCGGCAGGCCGGTGCTCCGCCGCAGGTCGCCGGGGCGGACGCGGGCGGCGTCGGAGAACAGGAGCAGCACGAGCGTGACCTCGGCGGCGGCATGGATCGACTCCGTCTCCACCGACAGGTCGATGATCCGGCCCGGGCCGTGGCACAGCACCACCCCGGCCGCCACGAAGACCATCGGGCCGGTGACGTCGAAGCGGTCGAGGCGGGCCGAGAGCACCGACCACCCGAACACCAGGACCGCCACCACCACGAGCATCCCCGCATCCACGGGGCGACGGTAGCGGGCGTCGTCGTAGTGTCCGGCCGATGTTCATCGCACGGTTCGACCTGCGGGCACCCGGCGCCACGGGTCCCCAGCGGGCGGCGCTGCACCGCACCGCCGTCGACATGGCCCGCTACGTCGACGCCCACGGCTGCCTGTCCATCGTGGTGTCAGAGCACCACGCGTCCGACGACGGCTACCTCCCCGCCCCGTTCCAGCTGGCGGCGGCGATGGCGGCGGCCACCTCGTCCACCCCGATCGTCGTGGCGCTCACGCTGCTGCCGCTGCACGACCCGGTGCGCCTCGCCGAGGACATCATCACGCTCGACCACCTGAGCGAGGGGCGGGCGATGGTCGTGCTCGGCCTCGGCTACCGCCCTGAGGAGTACGAGCTGTTCGGGGTGGACTTCGCCCGCCGCGGCGCCACCGCCGAGCCCCGGGTCACCCCGGCGCCGTACACGTCGCCGCGCCCGACGCTGGCGTGGGGCGGGGGCAGCCTGGCCGCGGCCCGACGGGCCGGCCGCCACGGGGTCGGCTTCTTCGCCCAGAACGACGGCCCCGGCATGCAGGAGGCCTACGAGCAGGCGGCCCGGGATGCCGGTCACGAGCCGGGCCTCTGCGTGCTGCCCTCGCCGGCCACCCCGTTCGCCGTGTTCGTGGCAGCCGACGCCGACACCGGATGGGCCGAGGTCGGCCGCAGCCTGCTCGTCGACGCCGTCGCCTACCACCGCTGGAACGCGGCGGCGGGCACGGCCGACACGACGGCCAGCGTGACCGCGGCGTCCACGGTCGACGAGCTGCGAGCGGCCGACCGGGCGCACCGGGTGGTGACCGCCGAGGAGGCCCGCCACCTCATCGGCCAGCACGGGATCCTCGCCCTCCACCCGCTGTGCGGGGGCTTGGACCCCGAGGTGGCCTGGCCCTACCTGCGTCGGGCGGTGGAGGCGGTCAGACCTCACCCGCCCGCTGGTTGAGCCGCTCGGCGGGTGCCGCCCCGGAGCTGACGTCGTCGTGGGTCCAGTCGGGCTGCTTCGTGGCCTGGTCTGGGTCCCACACGACCTGGTCGTGGTCGATCCGGTCGATCTCGGCGATCTGGACGGGCGTCGCCGCCGGCACGTGACCGGCCAGGTGGGCGCCGAACTCGTCGGGGAACGCCTCGATCAGGCTGCCCACCAGGGTCTGGTGCTGGGTGGCCAGGAAGCAGCGGGCCCCGTCGGCCACGGTGCCCAGGCGCGAGTCCAGCTCGTCGGCATCACCCGGCTCGGGCGACGAGGCGCGCGCCCGGTCCAGCACCTCGCTGATGACCAGGCCGTCCTGCTTGCAGGGCTGGCACTGGCCGCAGGACTCCACGGCGAGGAACCGGGAGGCGCCCTGGGCGATGGCGACGGGATCATCCGCCTCATCGATGACGATGAACGCCCCGGCACCCAGCGACGAGCCGATGCCCTCGAACCCCTCGTAGGTGAGGGGGACGTCGAGGTCGCGCTCGCGGATCACGGGGCCCGACACGCCGGGCAGCACGCCGCGCACGCGGCCGGTGCGGGCGCCGCCGCCCACCAGGTCGATCGCCTCGCGCAGGGTCGTCCCCATCGGGATCTCGGCCACGCCGGCCCGCTCCGTCCCGCCCGACACGGTCACCACGAGGGTCCCGGGCGAGGCGGTGGTCCCGACCTCCCGGAACCAGGCGGCGCCGTTGGCGATGATGCCGGGCACGTTGCTCAGCGTCTCCACGTTGTTGACCAGCGCCGGCGGGGCGGCAGCCCCGGGGGCGGCCAGGTCCACCTGGGCGGCCAGGGCGGAGTCGTCGCCCAGGTCCTCGGCGCCGCGCCGCCACGGCGGCGCGATGCGCGGGAACGGCTCGCGGCCGTTGACCACCTCGAGCAGCGCGGTCTCCTCCCCGTACAGGTAGTGCTCGGGGCCGACCACCACATCGACCGCCGCCTCGATCAGCCACCCCGCCTGGCGGACCTCGTCGACGGCAGCGCGCACGCGCTCCACCACCTCGGGGGAGCTGGTCTTGAGCGCCAGCACGATCTGGTCCGCCTCGATCACGGCCGCGGCGATGAGGGCGCCCTCGATCACCCGGTAGGGGTTGGCCAGCATGATCGACCGGTCCTTGTAGGAGCCGGGCTCGCCCTCGGCGCCGTTCACCACCACCGTCGCCGGCAGCTCCGCAGACCGGTCGGCCCGCACGGTCGCCCACTTCACGCCGGTGGGGAAGCCGGCTCCGCCCCGGCCCCGGAGCCCGCTCTGCGCCAGCACGGCCACCACGTCGTCGGGGTCGGCCTCCCAGGCGCGCGCCAGCCCTCGACCACCACCGATGGCGATCCAGTCGGGGAGGGCGGCGACGGGGTCCGCATCGAGGACCCGGATGGGCATGGTGAGCGTCATGCCCACCCGGTACCCGACGGAGGGAGCGGCCAACCGGACCGAGCGGCCCGGTGCCAGGGCTAGAGGCGCTCGATGACGGTGGCGGAGCCCATGCCGCCGGCGGCGCACATGGCCACCGCGCCCCACTGCTGATCGGCCCGGATGAGCTCGTTCACCATGGTGACGATCATGCGGGCGCCGGTGCAGGCGATGGGGTGGCCGAGCGAGCAGCCCGAGCCGTTCACGTTGACGATGGCCGGGTCGAGCCCGAGGCCCTGGGTGAAGGCGACGGCCACCGATGCAAACGCCTCGTTGACCTCGACGGACTGGAGGTCGCCCAGCGCGATGCCGGACTTGGCCAGCGCCTTCGGCAGGGCCTTGGTCGGCGCCAGGCCGGTCTCCACCGGGTCCAGGCCCACCGACGCCCACCCGCGGATGGCGGCCAGCGGCTTCAGGCCGTGCGAGTCGGCGTAGTCCCGGCTGCACAGCACCAGCGCGGCGGCGGCATCGTTGAGGCCGGAGGCGTTGGCGGCCGTGGTGGTGGCCCCGGGGACATCGGGGTTCAGCACGCCGAGCGACGCCATCTTCTCCAGCGTGGAGTTCCGGCGCGGGTGCTCGTCGGTGGTGAACTGCCCGCCGCCCGGCAGGTCGACGGGCACGATCTCGTTCTCGAAGCGGCCCTCGTCGATGGCCCGGATGGCGTTCTGGTGCGAGGTGAACGCCCACTCGTCGGCCTGCTCACGGGTGACGCCGGCCAGGCGGGAGGTGTTGTCGCCCACGGTGAGGGCCATGTTGAACGGCGGCGCCTCCGGGGTGTCGGGGTTGCCGGGCGACAGCCAGAAGGCCGGCGCGCCGTCGGGGCCGGGCTTGGAGGTGCCGGGCGCGGTGGACATGGACTCGGTGCCGCCGCCGATGCCGACGTCGATCATGCCGGCGGCGATGTTGGCCGCCACCCACTGCGTGCCCGACATGCCCGAGGCGCACCAGCGCTGGGTGGCCACACCGGGGACGCCGGTGAGGCCGAGGCGCACGGCCACGTTGCGGCCGATGTTGCCGCCGCCCTGCATGGACTCGCCGATGCCCATGTCCTCGATCTGGTCGGCCGGGATGCCGGAGCGCTTGACGGCCGCGCCGATGGCGACCTCGGCCAGCTCGAAGGCGTCGACGCCGGTGAGCGACCCCTTGTAGGCGGTGGCGATGGGGGTGCGGGCGGCGCTGACGATGACGACGTCGGTGGGCACGGCAGGACTCCTGGGACGAGGTGCGGTCTCGGGTGGGCGACGGAATCTGACGCATCGTCAGATCCGGCTCGGGGTCATCCTGTCACGCCGCCCGCCTCCGAGCCGACTCGGGCCGACCCGCGCCCGTTTCCTAGGATCGACCGATGCTGATCGCCGGATTGTCCGACTTCCTGGTCGGCGACCTCACGGACTGGGTCGTCGACGTCATCAAGGCCATCGGCTACCTGGGTGTAGCGCTCCTGGTGGCGACGGAGAGCGTGTTCCCGCCCATCCCCTCGGAGGTGGTGCTGCCCGCGGCGGGCCTGGCGTCGTCCCGCGGCGAGGCCAACGTGGTGCTCATGGTGGT
>CALANQ010000094.1 GCA_937926025.1 uncultured Acidimicrobiales bacterium | reverse complement strand
GGCGGACGTGGACGTCGCGCCCCCGCCACCGGAAGTGCGAGCCGTCGGCCCCGAGCTCCAGCTGCTCGACGTCGTCGAGCGAGTAGCCGACGACGGGGACCGCCGCCGTGTCGGCAAGGAGACGGCCGTGGGGCGAGTCCAGGTTCAGCACCGCCAGGTCGCAGAGGTCCGGTCCGAACAGGCGGGCCTTGGCGGCGAAGTAGGCCTCCATGGTGCCGTGGTGGTCCAGGTGGTCCTGGCTGAGGTTGGTGAACACGGCCACCCGGAACCGGGTCCCGTCGACGCGGTGCAGGTCCAGCGCGTGCGACGACACCTCCATGGCCACCAGGTCGCCGCCGGCGTCGCGCATGGCGGCGAGCTGGGCCTGGAGCTCCGGGGCCTCGGGCGTGGTGCGCGCGCCGGTGAGGGTCCCGATGACCCCGCAGGACGTGTCGGCGGCGGCCACCCGCAGGGCGTCGGCCGGGAACCCGAGGAGCGCAGCCGCGACCGGGCCCATCGCCGCCCGGGCCGACGGGGTGACCAGCTGGGGCACGTCGAGGTCCAGCCGGCGCTCGCACAGCAGGGCGGTGGCTCCCGCCGCCACGGCCCCGGCGGCGAAGTCGTGGCCGTCGAACGCGGCGCCCGGCACGCAGCAGAACAGGGTGCCCGGCCCGACCTGGCGGGAGTCGTGGGTGATGGCGGTGACGTCCACGTCGAGGTCGCCGACACCGTGGAGGGCGTCGAGGGACCCCCGGCCCGTGGCGGCCGCGACCAGATCTCGGAGGAGCACCGGGTCAGCCTTGCGCGGTGGTGGTGGTCGAGGCGACATCCTCGCCCTCGACCTCCCGCGCCGAGGCCGAGAGCTCGGGCACGTCGTGCTTGGCGGAGCCGAGGAGCGCCGGCGGCGGCACCTCGTAGCGGCGGAGGGCGGTGGCGGCCAGCTGGGCGAACACCGGGGCGGCCACGTCGCCGCCGAAGATCGACGTCCGGGGATCCTCGAGGGTGACGATGATCGAGAGGTCGGCGCCGTTGACCATGCCGACGAAGCTGGCCTGGTACTCGTAGCGGCCCTGCTCGTTGAGGTAGCCGTCCTCGGGATCGATGTTCTGGGGGATCCGGGCCGTGCCGGTCTTGCCGGCCGAGGTGTAGCCGGGGACCGCCGCCAGCTTGCCGGTGCCGTCCGAGACGACCTTGGCGAGCATCGCCTGCATGGCGGTGGCGGTGTCCTTGGACACGACCCGGGGGGTAGCCGACGGCTCGGTCGGCACCTGGCCGCGGCCGGTGTCGGTGGAGCGGAGCAGCTTGGGGGCCACGTAGACGCCGTCGTTGGCGATCACGTTGTAGGCGCCCAGCATCTGCAGCGCGTTCACCGCCACGCCCTGGCCGATGGGGATGGCGCCGATGTCCACGCCGGACCAGTCGTCGGGGTCCTTCAGGATGCCGGCCGTCTCGTCGGGGAACCCGAGCCCGGGCAGGGTGCCGAAGCCGAACGCTCGCAGGTAGGCGTCGACCTTCTCTCGGCCGAGCATCTGGGCGACCTTGATGGTGCCGATGTTGGACGAGGTGGCGACGATGTCGGTCACGGTCCAGTCGGTGGCGGGGTGCTGGTGGCTGTCGGTGAAGGTCCGGTCGGCGATCTGCAGGTAGTCCGGCACGTTGAGGATGGTGTCGGGGGTGACCGTGCCCTCCTCGACCGCACCGGCGACCGTGATCATCTTGTTGACCGAGCCGGGCTCGAAGATGGCGGTGACGGCCCGGTTGTCTCGGGGGTTGGCCACCTCGCCGTCGCCGTCGACGGCGACGCTGGCCATGGCGAGGATCTCGCCGGTGCTGGGCTGCATGATGACGGCCTGGCCGCTCTTGGCCCCGGTGGCCTTCACCTGGTCCTTCATGGCCTTCTCGGCCTCGAACTGCAGCGACTGGTCCAGCGTGAGGTACAGGTCGGTGCCCTGCACCGCCTTGTCGACCTTCCGGTCGCCGCCGGCGATGGGGGTGCCCCACACGTCCCGCTCGTAGTAGAGCTTGCCGGGCTTGCCCTCGAGCTTGGCGTTGTACTCGGCCTCCAGGCCGGACACGCCGCCGGTCTGGCCGTCGGGGGTGCGCTCGCCTTCGGCGAGGGCGTGGCCGATGACGCCGACCGCCAGGTCGTCGCTCGGGTTGGACCGCTGGTACTCGTTCTCCAGCGAGATGCCCACGAGGTCGCCGTCGTCGAGCTGGGCCTTGATGGCCTCGGCGTCGTCCTGGGAGATGGTCTTGGCGATGACCCGGTACCGCTTGTCGCTGGTCAGCTGGGCCTCGATGTCGGAGGCGTCGAGGCCGAGGATCGAGGCGAGCGCGCGGGAGGTGGCGATGGGGTGCTCCACCTGGACCGGGTCGGCGACGACCATGGGCTGGGCGACGGAGAGGGCGAACGCCTGCCCGCTGCGGTCGTAGATGCCGCCGCGGCTCGCGGGCAGGGGGCGGACCCCGGCTCGCTGCGACTCGCCGTAGGCGATGTAGCGCTCGGTGCTGGTCACCTGGACCCGCACGAGCTGGGCGCCGACGGCGGCGACGATGGCCGCCATCGCCACCACGAAGACGATGAGGCGCTTCACCGTGCGGGCCCGGAGCTGGCTGCCGCTCAGGGCGGGGGTGACGCGGCGGGGACGGGGCCGGGCGGCGGGCCGAGGGGCCGGTGCCGGACGGCGGCCGACGGCGCCGACGGCCTGGGGCGACCGGCCGCGGCTGGGGGTGGGGCGCGGCGCCGGGCCGCCGGGGGCCGACCGGCGGGCCGGCGGGACCTGGCGGCGAGCGACGGGCTGGGACTTCTTCGGGGCCCGACGAGGGGCGGGGCGCGCCGGCGCCGGCCGCGAGGCCGGGCGCTCGGCGTAGGTGGTGGTGCTGCGGGTGGGCCGACCGAAGAAGTCGTCGTTCACTGGGCGGTGCCTCCCCCGTCGGTCGCGGTGGCCAGCTCGTCGGCGGATCCGGTGGTGCCGGAGGTGCCGCTGGAGCCCGAGGGGTCCGTGGAGCTGGAGTCGGTGGTGTCGTCGGCGGTGTCGTCGGCGGTGTCGTCGGTCGGCTCGGCGGTGGTGCCCGTGACCACCGGGGCGTCGTTGCTGCCGGGCGTGACCTAGTGCTGCTGGTCCGAGGGGACCATCCCGAGCTTGCTGGCCTCGTCCTCGATGCGGGCCGGCGACTGGAGGTAGGCCAGGTCCAGCTTGTCCTGTGCCAGCGCCGTCTTCTCGTCCTGGATCTGCTGGTCCAGCCGGTCCAGGTTGGACTGGCCGCTGACCAGCAGACCGTGGAACAGCGCCGACGCCATCAGCGACCCGAACACCACCACCATGGCCACGGCCAGGACGGCACCGGTCCGGCGCCGGCGGATGGCGGGCCGCAGCGACGGCTTGGCCGGGGGCGGGACGACCCGCAGGGGCGGGCGGCGAGGGGCGGGCGCGGGCCGGGGGGCGCGACGGGGCGTGGGGCGCGGGGCCCGGACGGGACTGGTCATGACGGGTCCTCAGGGGAAGGGGCGGGCAGCTTCTCGACAGCACGGAGGCGGGCGCTGGCGGCCCGCGGGTTCATCTCGATCTCGGTGGTGGACGGCGTCCAGCCGCCCCGCTTCAGCAGGCGGGCCTCGGGCACCGCACCGCAGCCGCAGGGCAGGCCGGGCGGGCAGGTGCAACCGCCGTCGTCGGCTCGGCGCAGGCGCTCCTTGACGATGCGGTCCTCGCCGGAGTGGTAGCTGATGACCACGAGGCGGCCGCCGGGGGCGAGCACGTCGAGGGCGGCGTCGAGCGCCGGCGGCAGCACGTCGAGCTCCTCGTTGACGGCGATGCGCAGCGCCTGGAAGGTGCGCTTGGCGGGGAACCCGCCCTTGCGGCGGGCGGGCGCCGGGATGGCCGTCACCACGACGTCGGCCAGCTGGCCGGTGGTGGCGATGGGCCGGGCGGCGACGATGGCCCGGGCGATGCGCCCGGCGTAGCGCTCGTCGGCGTTGCGGCGGAGGATGCCGGCCAGCTCCTGCTCGCTCGCCGTGTTGACCAGGTCGGCCGCCGACGGGCCGCTCCCCTGGTCCATGCGCATGTCCAGCGGCGCATCGTGGCGGTACGAGAAGCCGCGGTCGGCATCGTCGAACTGGGGCGAGCTCACGCCGAGGTCGAACAGGACCCCGACGATCGGTTGGCTGGCGGCGCCGGCCGCGGCGACCACCGTCGCCAGCTGGTCGAAGCGGGCATGGTGTGCCTCGGCCCGATCCCCGAAGGGAGCCAGTCGGGCCCGCGCTGCGGCCAGAGCGTTCCGATCGCGATCCAGTCCCAGGACCCGCAGGTCCGGGCGCGACTGGAGCACGGTCGCCGCATGGCCGGCGCCGCCAAGGGTGGCGTCCACGACGGTGCCGGCGGGAACGGGGTGGAACAGCTCCACCACCAGATCCACCAGCACCGGATCGTGGACGAACGGTCGTTGATCGGTCATGAGCGCCGCCACGGGTTCACGCCGGATCCGTCGAGAGGCCGCCGAACGTGTCGAACATGCGATCCACGTCGTCGACGAGCGGGGCCTGCTGGGCGTCGTAGCGGGCGGCGGGCCAGATCTCGAGGCGCTCGATCGCGCCGGCGACCACGACCTCGGAGTCGCCGTCGATGCCGACCTTGGCCCGCAGCTCGGGCGGGAGCACCACCCGGCTCTGCTTGTCGACGGAGATCCGGGGCGAGCCGATGTAGAGCTGCTGGCGCTTGCGGCTGTCGAGCATGACGTCGGGGTCGCTGGCGGCGATGGCGTTCACCACGAGGTCGAACGCCCGGGGCGTCATCAGGTAGAGGCACTGCGTCCCGCCGGACCGGACGATGGCGGCGTCGACGAAGGCGGTCTTGAAGGTGGCCGGGAGGGCCAGGCGCCCGCTGGCCTCCACCCGGGTCCGAGCGGTGCCCGAGAAGGGGTGGTGGCCGAAGGCGGGCAGGCGCGTCGAGGTGGCCGTTCCCGTTGCCGCCTCGGCAACCCCAGCGTCTCCCTCGCTCACCATTGGTCTCCACTTTATTCCAATTTCATCCCAGCGCAAGGAGAAATGTGGCCCTGACCTGCACGAACGCACGTTCGCCTCCGGACGTCGCCACGGGCACCCATCCGGATCCTGCGGTCCGCCGGTGGCCGGCACCGGCGCCGACCTGGTCACGACGCGTGCGGCGGTCGCCACGCTCCGATGTTCCGGGCCCGGGTCAGGGCGCCGATCGAGGCGGCGCCGACGGGATCAGGGCTGGGCGGCCACCGACGTGCGCAGGAGCTGCACCACGTGCCCCGGATCCACCGGACCCACGCCGTACCCCGACGTGGCCAGGTCCGCCTTGGCCTGCGCCCGCGCCTCGGGCTCGAGGGCCAGCACCTCCAGCAGCAGGTTCGGGTCCCAGCGCTGCAGGAGGGCGCACTGGAACCGGGCCCCCGCACGCGTCCGTCGCTGGGAGATGCCCACCACCTTGCGGTCCCCCACCGTCACCTCCCCGGGGCCGAGCCCCGCGAAGCAGACCAGATCGGACCACGGCCGCCGCAGCAGCGGCCCGGCGTGGGCCTCGGCCCCCGTGACGCCCAGCTCCCGCAGCACCCGGACCCACGCCTCGCCCAGCCACCCGAACGACCGGCCGACGTCGTGCTCCCACCGCGGATCGTCGGCCGGGAGGATCACGTCGATCCAGATCGTCTCGCCCGGCTGGAGGAACACCGCTCCTCCCCCGCTGCGCCGCCGGGCCACCTCGACGCCCGCGGCCTCGGCGGTGTCCGCGTCCACGACGTCGTCGCGCTGGGTGCTGCCCAGCACCAGCGCCGGACGCTCCACCTCGAACCACCACAGGGCCGGCCCCGGCTGGTCCGGGATCGAGCGAGCGTGGAACTCGGCGGCCGACCCCCGGTGGTGGGCCACGGGCCAGTCCGCCGCCGTCACGGTTCGAGCACCAGCCGGTCCACCCCCACCGCGTCGAGGTGGGCCGGAACCGGGTCCACGCCCAGCCCGGGGCCCGACGGCACCACCATGCGGCCGGAGGGATCGGTGACCAGCGGCGCCGTCACGTCCTGGTCGAAGTAGGCCAACGACGGCCCCAGATCGGTCGGGAGGGTGCAACCCGGCAGCGCGGCCACCGCCAGCGCCGCCGCCCGGCCGATGCCCGTCTCCAGCATCCCGCCCACGAACACGTCCAGGCCGGCGTTGCGCGCCCGGCCGACCAGGGCCGCCGCCGCGTGCGGACCGCCGCAGCGGGCGGGCTTCACGTTGACGATGCTCCCCGCCCCCAGCGCCACCGCCGCATCGAGGCTGCCGGGACCGGTGATGGACTCGTCGAGGGCCACCGGGGCCTCGATCAGCGACGCCAGGTGCGCCGAGCGGACCAGCTCGTCGGCGGGCGCCGGCTGCTCCACGTACTCCAGGTGCAGCCGGGCCAGCTGGTGCAGGGCCTCGGCGTCGGCGGTGCCGTTGAAGTCCACCGCCAGGGCAAGGTCCGGCCACGCCTCCCGCCCCGCTCCCACCGCGGCCAGGTCCCGCCGCTCGGGTGTCACCTTCAGCTTCACCATGCCCACCCGCTCCCCCACCCGCTCCTCGACTGCGGCGAGGACGCCGTCGGTGTCATCGGCGCGGCTCACCACGGCGCACGTCTGGACCGCGGTCAGCGGGTTCGTGCCCAGGCCTTCGGCCAGGTCCGTGGCCAGCGACCGATCCGCCGCCCGGAGCACGGCGTCGCTCAGCGCGGTGAGCACCGCGGCCGTCGCCATCGGGTGGCCCACCACCTGCGGGGCCCGACCGGCCAGGACCGCCGGCACGATCTCGTCGCGGAGCACCAGCCAGGCTCCGGCCGTGTGCTCGGACGTGTAGGTGGGCCGGGCCAGCGCCGAGCACTCGCCCCATCCCCCCGTCCCGTCGTCGAACCGGGTGCACCCCAAGATGAGGTCCCGCACGGCCTCGCGGCCGTGGCCCGCCCGGTGCTCGTGGCGCAGCGGCACCTGGACGCGCACCAGCTCCACGGCGGGCAGCTGGGGCGGCGCCGCGCCCGAGCCGCTCATGCCACGTGGCGGAAGGTCCGGCACCAGTGCAGGTACGTGACCACGTCGTCGGAATCGGGATCGTGGTCCGACCCGTACTGGGTCTCCAGACGGAACCGCAGGTACGTCGGATCGGGCACGGGCAGGAACGGCGACCGCCGCCACCAGCCCGGTCGGGCCAGGCGGAGCGACTGGGAGATCGCCACCGGCCACAGGGACGGGTGCCGCAGGACGGCCCGCGCCACCTGGACCCACCATCCGGTCGTGTTCACGGCGCTCCCTCCATGGGGGCAGCATGGCACGCCCGTGCTGGAGGACCGCGGCGGAACTCGCGGCGGCGGCCCTCTATCGTGGGCCGCTCACCCACGACCAGGAGCGGCGCGTTGTCCACGCAACCCATGGCGGAGCGACCCGACAGCTTCAACGACCTCCACCGGGGCCTGGCCCGCACCATCGGCCAGGTGATCCAGGGCAAGCCCGAGACCATCGACCTCGTGCTGCTGGCGCTCATCGCCGAAGGGCACCTCCTCGTGGAGGACGTGCCGGGCATGGGCAAGACCACCCTGGCCAAGGCGCTGGCCAGCAGCATCGACGGCACCTACGGCCGCATCCAGTTCACCCCGGACCTGCTCCCGTCGGACGTCGTCGGCGTCAACGTGTGGAACCGAGGGACCGGCGAGTTCGACTTCCGACCCGGGCCGGTGTTCGCCAACATCGTCCTGGCCGACGAGATCAACCGGGCCTCGCCCAAGACCCAGTCCGCGCTGCTGGAGGCGATGGCCGAGCGCCAGGTCACCATCGACGGCACCACCCGCCACCTGCCGCCGCCGTTCCTGGTCATCGCCACGCAGAACCCCATCGAGAACGAGGGCACCTACCCGCTGCCCGAGAGCCAGCTCGACCGGTTCCTGCTGAAGGTGTCGGTCGGCTACCCCGAGCGCGACGCCGAGCTCCAGATCCTGGCCAGCCACGGCGAGCGCGACCTGCTCGACGAGATCCGCCCGGTGGTCACCGCTGCCCAGGTGAACGGCCTGGTCGCCGCAGCCCGGACGGTCCACATCGCCCCGGCGCTCCAGGGCTACCTGGTGGACCTGGCCGACGCCACCCGCCGGCACCCCCACGTCGCCGTCGGCATGTCCCCGCGAGCCACGCTGGCGCTCCAGCGGGTGGCCCGAGCCCGGGCCGCCACCCGCAACCGCACCTTCGTCACCCCCGACGACATCAAGGCCCTGGCCGTCCCGGTCCTGGCGCACCGCCTCCTCCTCTCCCCCAGCGCCCGGGTCGCGCAGATCACCGCCGACTCGGTGGTGGCGGACATCCTCGCCCAGGTGCCCCAGCCCGAGGCTCGTCCCGTGCAGAGCGCCGGCTGACCCGTGCCCACCCGACCCGGCCTGGCCGTCGCCGTGGGGGCGATCGCGGCCGCGGCCGCCGGCCGCCTCTTCGGGGTGACCGAGCTCTTCGTCCTGGCCGGCATCGCGGGCGGCCTGCTCATCGTCGCCCTCGTTTGGGTCCGTCGACCGGTCGGCCCCCTCGCCGTCGAGCGCCAGGTGGCGCCGCACCGGCTGGTGGCCGGCGGCGTCGGCCGGGTGGAGCTGTCCGTCGCCAACCGGGGCCGGCGGCGCATCCCGCCGGTGGCGCTGGTCGACCCCGTCGAGGGCACCGTCGGCGCCCGGCTGTCCGTCGGCCCGCTCGACCGAGGCGACCGCCAGGCCGTGGGGTACCGCCTGCCGCCGCTGCGCCGCGGCCAGGTCACGGTCGGTCCGCTGGCCATCGAGGCGGTCGACCCCTTCGGCCTGGCCCGCCGGCGCCTGGCCGGTCCGGCTGCCGAGGCGCTGGCCGTCCTCCCGGCGCTCGATCCCGCTCCGGCGCTGCCGCTGGGCGACGGACGGCACGAGCCCCTCACCGGCCTGAGCCGTCGCACGTCGTCCGCAGCGGGCACCCAGGACCTGGTCACCCTGCGGCCCTACGTGGTGGGCGACGACCTCCGCCGGGTGCACTGGCCGTCCACGGCCCACGCCGACGAGCTCCAGGTCCGGCGGGACGAGGAGCGCTGGCAGGGCCACCTCACCGTCCTGCTCGACACGCGGTCCGGGCGGCTGGACCCGGCGGACTTCGAGCGGGCCGTCAGCGCCGCGGCCGGCATCGTCGACGCCGTCACGGTCTCCGGCGATCGGATCCGCCTCACCACCGCCGCCGGGGCCGACTCCGGCATGGTCGACGCCGTCCGCACGGGTCAGGGGCTGCTGGAGGAGCTGGCCCTCGTCCACCAGACCGATGCCCCCACGGTGGTCCCCGCGGCTGATCCCCGCCGGCCGGCCACCATCGACCTGCTCACGGGTGCCGACCCTGGCGACCTGCCCGACCGCCTGCAGGGTGCTGGCTTCGCCCGCACCCTGGTGGTCTCGTTCGCGGCGGCGCCCGCCGGGGGCGGGGCCCACGTCTCGGTCCCGACCGGGTCCACCTTCGCCGAAGCCTGGTCGCAGGCGATGGCGGCGGAGGTGGTCCGGTGACGCGGCGCCGGTCGATCCCGTGGTGGGCGGAGCTGCCGCTGATCTCGGTCAGCATCGCCACCGTGGCCGGGTTCATCCGCGTCTACGACAGCTGGGACTTCCTCGGCCAGCTGCTGGCCTTCGCCCTGGGTGCCCACGCCCTCGCCATCGCCACCCGCCGGCTGCGGATCCCGGCCCTGGCCGTGGTGGCGCTCGCCCTGGGCGGAGCTGCCGTCGCCACCGGCCTGATCCTCTTCCCCGGCACCACCGCGTTCGGCCTGCCCACCAGCGCCACCTGGCAGGCGGCGCAGGAGGCGCTGCGGACCGCCCGGGAGCAGTACCCGGTGGTCATCGCTCCCACCGAGGTCCAGCCCGGCTTCCAGCTGGCCGCCGGGCTGGCCCTCTGGCTGGCCGCCTGGTTCGGAGACTGGGCTGCGCACCGGCTGCGCGCCACCGCGGAGGCCGTGGCCGCCACCGCTGCCAGCTTCGTGTTCTGCTCGGTGCTGGCCTCGGGCCGCTACGACCTGGCCTGCGCCGTGGCGTTCGGCGCCACCGTGCTGTGGTTCGTCGCCGTCCAGCGCTCCCTCGCGGTGGAGCGCGAGCAGGCGTGGCTCCCCACCAACCGGGCCACGTCGCGCGCGCTGCGCCGATCGGCCGCGGCCGTGGCGCTGGTGGCCCTGGCGCTCGGTGCCGCGTTCGGCCCATCGCTGCCCGGCGCCCGGTCCGAGGCCGCCCTCGACTGGCGCGGCGGCCAGGGCGGCGATCGCCAGCGGGTCACGGTCAGCCCGATGGTCGAGATCCGCAAGCGCCTGGTGGACCAGAGCAACCGGGAGGTGTTCCGGGTGCGCGCCAGCGAGCCGGCGTACTGGCGCCTCACCTCGCTGGACTCGTTCGACGGCGAGATCTGGTCCAGCAGCGGCGAGTTCAAGCGGGCCGGCGAGGAGCTGCCCACCTCGGCACCCACCGACATCGACTTCCGCCCGGTCCGCCAGCAGGTCACCATCGAAGCGCTCGCTGCGATCTGGGCACCGACGGCGTTCGAGGCCGTGAGCGTCACCGCCACCGAGACGCCGCTGCGCTGGGACCCGGACTCGTCCACCCTCATCGTGGACTCCTCGGAGCCCACCTCCGACGGCCTCTCGTACACGGTGGTCTCCCAGGTCCCCTCCTTCGGACCCGGGCAGCTCCAACGGGCCAGGGGCACCGATCCGGCGGTCATCCGCCAGCGCTACCTCGGCCTCCCATCGGACTTCCCGTTCCTCGCCAGCGACACGGCGCGCCAGGTCACCGCCGAGGCCGACACCCGCTACGAGAAGGCCCTGGCGCTCCAGGACTACTTCCGCCAGGAGTTCGACTACTCGCTGGAGCCCACCTCCGGGCACGGCGACACCGCCATCGAGCAGTTCCTGCGCAGCGGCGAGGGCTACTGCGAGCAGTTCGCCGGCACCTTCGCGGCGATGGCCCGCTCCCTCGACATCCCGTCGCGCGTCGCGGTCGGGTTCACCCCGGGCAACGCCAGCCCCGACGACCCCGACCTGTACCGGGTCTACGGCCGCCACGCCCACGCCTGGCCCGAGGTGTACTTCCCCGAGGTCGGGTGGGTGGCCTTCGAGCCGACCCCCGGCCGGGGCATGCCCGGCGCCGAGGAGTACACCGGCGTGGCCCCCGCCCAGGATCCCGGTCAGCCGGTGAACATCACCACCACCAGCACCACGGCGACGGCCACCACCGCCGTCCCCCAGGGCGAGGACCAGCCCCAGGCCACCCGGCCCCCGCAGAGCCAGCGGACCGAGTCCGGTGCGGCAGCGGCCGACGAGGCCGCCGACGGCGGGGGCGGCTCCAACACCTGGCGCATCGTCGCCCTGGCCGTCGTCGCGGTCGCCGCGTTCGCCGGCGCCGTGCTGCGGCGGCGACGGGTTGCGGCGCGCCAGGCGGCGTCGCGCACCCCCGCCGATCGCGCCTGGGCCCGGGTGACGGCCGTCCTGGAACGGCGCACCGGTGCCGAACCGACCTCGTCGGACACGCCCGTCGAACTGGCCGAGCGGGCGGCACCGGAGGTGGGCGATGCGCTGGCGGCCGACCTGCGCTCCCTGGCGGAGCTGGTCACCGCAGCCCGCTGGTCATCGGACGGGCTCGCACCCGACGATCAGCAGCGGCTCGACGCGCTGGCCGAGGCCGTGGTGTCGGCGCTGGAGCACCCGGCGGCTGCGCCAGCCTGACGATCTGACGGCACGCCCGAGCCGGGCGGAAGGTCAGGAGCGGTCGGTGTCGCTGTCGTCTTCGGCGTCGTCGTCCTGCGGCCGGAGGCGGTTGCGCACCCGGTCGCTGGTGTCGCCGAAGTAGTCCCGCAGGCCGCCGGTGGGAAGCGAGGCGGAGAGCTGGGCGATGCCCGCCCGACCCATCTTGCGGAGGCTGCGCTCGAACCAGAGGGCGGCACCGAGCATGACCACGAAGCCGGCGAACGACACGATGAAGCTCACCGCCGTGGCCAGGGCCACCACCAGGACCACCAGGCCGACGCCGAACAGGGCGGCCGCCCAGCGCATGCGGCGCAAGCAGTGGGTGTAGAGCGAGTGGTTGCCGATCTCCCCCGCCAGGTCGGGATCGGTCGCGTAGAACTGCTGCTCGATCTGCTGGAGGATCCTCTGCTCGTCCTCGGAAAGCGGCACGTCCGTCAACCTTTCGACCACCGGGCCCCGACCCGGCTCCGTTCAGTGTCGCACAGCGGAGACGGCCCCACAACGCGTTGGGTCCACTTCTCGGGCCGATCTCATCCGGTCCGTGGGGCATCGTCGGGCCCCCACTGCTGCTGGCCCTTGCGGACCACCCGGAGCCCGGCGGGGCTGGCGAGGCTCGCCGGGCCGACGGCCGCATCGCCGAAGCGGGCCCGGACGGCGTCGACCGCTTCCTCGGCCGACGACCAGTCCGCCGTCCCCCCATCGCCCGCCACCAGGTCGTCCAGGCTCAGCTGCTGGCCGCCCCGCTGCGACCGATCGCCGATCTGCGACACGCCCACGCCGAGGAGGCGGACCCCTGCGGACTCGTCCACGTCGGCCAGCAGCCTTCGGGCCACCTGGGCGAGCTGGTGCCCTGAGTCCACCCCGCCGTCGACCGTGGAGGACCGGGTGATCGTGGAGAAGTCACCGAAGCGCACCTTGATGGTGACCGTGCGGCCGACGGCTCCGGACCGGCGGAGCCGGGTGGCGACGGCGTCGGCCAGGCGGACGACCTCGACCTCGAGCTCCTCCCGGCGGAAGCGGTCCCGGGCGAAGGTCTCCTCGTGGCTGATGGACTTGGCCGCCTGGTCGGGGACCACCGGACGGGGGTCCCGGGCGTGGGCCAGCTCGTGCAGGTGGGTGCCCGACGCCCGCCCCAGCGCCCCCACCAGCGTGTCCAGCGGGAGGGCCGCCAGATCGCCCACGGTGCGGACGCCCAGGCGCTCCAGCCGCTCGAGGGTGGCCGGACCCACGCCCCAGAGGGCCCGGGCCGGCAGGGCGTGCAGGAACGCCAGCTCCCGTTCCTCGGCGACCTCCACCACGCCCGGCCCGAACACCGGGCCGTCGGGCGACGCCTTGGGCTTGGCCTCCTCCGAGGCGAGCTTGGCCAGGAACTTCACCCGGGCGATCCCGACGGAGCAGGTGAGCCCCTCCTGCTCGAGGATCCGGGCCCGCAACCGGTGCGCGATCTCGCTGGGCGTCCCCATCAGGCGGCGGGCGCCGCGCACGTCGAGGAAGGCCTCGTCGAGCGAGATCGGCTCCACCAGCGGCGTGAACGAGCGGAACACCTCCATCACCCGGCCGCTCACCTCGCTGTAGCGGGCGTGGTCGCCCGAGAGGAACACGGCGTGCGGGCAGAGCCGGCGGGCGCGGGCTCCCGGCATGGCCGAGTGGACCCCGTAGGCCCGGGCCTCGTAGGAGGCGGCGGCCACCACCCCGCGGGCTCCGCTGCCGCCCACCACCACCGGCCGGCCCCGGAGCTCCGGGTGCCGGAGCAGCTCCACGGACACGAAGAACGCGTCCATGTCCACGTGGAGGATCCCGGCCGTGGACCGGCCCGCGTCCCCGGGACCGTCCGGGGGCGCGGCAGGAGCCGTCACGACGACGGCGAGACCGTCAAGCTGCCGCGGTCCGAGCCGGCGACGTGGTACTTGAAGTCCCGGGCGAGGGTCCAGCGCTGCCCCAGCCAGGCCGAGAGCGGCTCGCGGACCCAGAGCTGCGACTGCGCCAGGCGCTCGTCGCACTCGGCGACGGCCACGTAGCCCGCGTCGAAGACGATGCCGTCGGGATCGTCGATCACCAGGTCGCCCTCCACGGACGCCGCGCGGTGGACCTCGACCCGCAGGTGCCAGCCGAGGTCCGGCGCCACGACCTCGATCCCGTAGAGGAGCCCGTCCCACCGGGAGACGACGAGCCCGGTCTCCTCCCGGACCTCGCGGGCGAGCCCGTCCAGCAGGCCTTCGCCCTCGTCGATGACGCCACCGGGGGTCGACCAGTCCACCGCGCCGTCGTGGCGCCGGTTCGCCACGAGCAGGACCCCACCGGCCCCTTCGATCACCGCTCCCCCGACCAACCAACGCTTCACGGGCGCCAGTCTGCCAGCGCCGAGCGGGCGCGCGCTCCCGCCGGGTGCCGCCGCCTCAGCGGAGGCGGCGGAGCTTGCGCACGCGGTCCCGGACGCCCCACCGCGTGACCAGCCAGAGGGCCTCGCTGATGATGTTCGGGTGCATCTTGGAGACGCCGCGGACGCGGTCCCGGAAGACGATCGGGATCTCGACGATGGTGCCGCCGGCCTTGCTGACCTCGTACGCCATCTCGATCTGGAAGCCGTAGCCGTCGGCCCGGACCTGCTCGAGCCCCACCTTCTCCAGGACCGACGCCGTGTAGGCCCGGAACCCGGCCGTGGCGTCGCGCACCGGCATGCGGAGCATGAAGCCGACGTACCGGTTGCCCCACTGCGACAGCAGGCGGCGGTGCGTGGGCCAGCCCGGCACCGCGCCCCCGGGCACGTAGCGGGAGCCGATGGCGAGGTCCGCGGAGCCCTCGGTCACGGCGTCGATGAGGGCGGGGAGCTTGGCCGGATCGTGCGACAGGTCGGCGTCCATCTCCAGGAGCACGTCGTGGCCCCGCTCCAGGCCCCAGGCGAACCCGGCCCGGTACGACGGGCCCAGACCCGACTTGGAGGCCCGGCGAAGGACCTCGATCTGGCCGAGGTCCGCCGCCGCCTGCTCCGCGAGGTCCGCGGTGCCGTCGGGGCTGCCGTCGTCGACCACCAGGATGTGGGCGTCGGGCGCCGATTCCCGGACGCGCCCGAGCACATCGACGATGTTCTCGGCCTCTTGGTAGGTCGGGATGATCACCAGCGCGGACATGTGAGGCGTCACTCTACGGTCAGCCGGAGCCCCCGTCTGTACCCGGGGGCCAGATGGGCCGCCGGACCCTACCCGCCAGTAGCTTCGGATCCATGACGGATCCCGCTCCTTCGCCCGGGCACGCCCCCATCGACTCCGCGCTCCCCTCCACGGGTGCACGGGTCCTGGCGATGGTGGCCATCGTCGTCGCCGGGATCTGCGGCGGGCTCATCGGCTACAAGGTGGCGCAGCTCTCCCTCACCGACGAGGGCGACCTGATCCCCGGGCTCATCGGCCTGGCCGGCGCCGCGTTCGCCGCCGGCGGCGTGGCCGTGGTCTCCGTGCTGGTGCTCCGGGCCATGGGCGAGTGGAAGACCATCGTGGAGACGGGCGATCCGGCCGCCGCCCGCAAGGCGCAGCTCGACGCCAAGCGCCGGTCGTGACCGCCGACCCCGCCGAGCTGCTGGCCATCGCCGAGCCCCTGGCGGTCGAGGTCGCCCAGCACCTCCGCACCTCGCTGGCCGGCGACGGCCCCGCCATCAGCACCAAGAGCACGGCCACCGACCTGGTGACCGAGCTGGACACGTGGGCCGAGGCCCACATCACCGAGCGCCTGCTGGCGGTCCGACCCCACGACGCCATCGTCGGCGAGGAGGGCGCCGCCGTGTCCGGCACCAGCGGCGTGACCTGGTGCGTCGACCCCATCGGCGGCACCGTCAACCTCACGATCCGCCGCGCGGGAAAAGAGCTGACGCTTCCGGTCAAGGCGGCGCTCGCGCCGGAGACGCGCGACCGCGACAGCATCAAACTTTCAGGCAGAACCCCCTTCGCCGGCGCCGTCGTCGCCAATCTGTCGCCCGCCGTCGCGGAGGAACTGTCCATGGACGCCGATGCGACCGGCGTCGTCGTGAGCGAGGTCGATCCGCGTTCCAACGCCGCGCGCTTCGGCTTTCAGAAGGGAGACATCATTCTCGGCGTCAACAATCAGCCGGTCGAAAGCTCGCGCGACCTCGATCGCTGGGCGCGCGAGCGTCCGAATTTCTGGCGCGTCACCATCAATCGCGGCGGGCAGGTTTTCACCAGCGTTTTCGGGGGATGAGCGCGCCGCATTCCGGCCCTGGCGAACGCCGCCGGATGCGGGCGACAGGCCAGACATGAGCAATCTGTTCGCCGCTGCGGGACTGGAAAAGGAAGCGCCGAGGCCGCTGGCGGACCGGCTGCGCCCGGCGAAGCTGTC
>CALANQ010000093.1 GCA_937926025.1 uncultured Acidimicrobiales bacterium | reverse complement strand
CTCGGCAAGCCGGAGGGACACCACGGGACGGTCCGCCGCCGGCCCGTCGGCGAGCTGGTCTTCGACGGCCGATGGGACCGCACGCCGATGTGGGCGGCCGAGCCGCCCGGCACTCGCCACACCGGCCGCCCGCCTCGCTGACGCCGGGTCAGAGCGAGCGGACGTGGTCGAGGATGATCCTCGCCGCCTCCTCCGGGGCGAGCGACGTGATGTCGAGATCGAACCGGTGCGGCCCTGCGGGCACGATGAGATCCACCGAGGCGACGAACTCGGCCACCGCATCGGGGTTGGTCCACTTCCCCCGCTCGGCCCGTCCGGGTCCGACGACGCGCCGGCGGTGCTCGCGCACGTCGCAGGTCACGAGGACCGGCACGTAGGGGACGCCACGGGCCAGGGCCAGGGCCTGCAGCGGCACCGAGGTCGGGACGCCGGGAGGGTCGCTCCGACGCAGGACGTTCGTGAAGACGAACGACCACTCCGGGGGGCTCAGTTCCTCGATGGCACGGATGACCTGTTCGCGAACCGCACCCACCAGCTGCCACACGCGATCGGGCACGCGGCCGGCGTCATCCCGAGGCGTCACCGCCAGGACCGGACTGCTGGTCAGGTGGTTGTCGACCAGCACGATGCGATCGGCGGCGTCGGCTGGCTTCGACGATGCGATCGCCTCCGCCACTGTCCGCTTGCCGACGCCCGGGTACCCGATGAGGTGGATGATCGCCGCCACGACGGCAAGCTTGGCACGGTCTCCCGATCGTGGGCACCGCCCCCTCGGGTCCGGACCCGGACCGCCTCAGCGGTCAGCGGTCGGCGAGGTTCTTGCGGATGAGCTCGACCTTGGCCTCCGACGCGTTGGCATCGGCGCCCTGCTCGTCGAGGAGCGCAGCCCGGTCGGCGTCGGCCTCAGCCTGGGCGTTGGCATCGGCGTGGGTGAGCGCGCCTTCGATGCCCTCCTCGCCGATGGTGCCGGCCCAGTGCACGAGGGCGTCGACCATCTCGTCCTCGGGGACGACGGCCACCACCTGGCCCTTCACGAACAGGTGGCCCTTGCGGCGCCCGGCGGCGATGCCCAGATCGGCGTCGCGGGCCTCGCCGGGCCCGTTGACCACGCAGCCCATGACGGCGACCTGGATCGGGAAGTCCATGCCGTCGAGCGCGGCTTGGGCATCGTTGGCCACCTTGATGACGTCGACCTCGGCGCGGCCGCACGACGGGCAGGCGATGAGATCGAGGCCCTTGCGCTCCCGCAGGCCCATGGCCTCCAGCAGCACCCGGCCGGCACGCGCCTCCTCGACCGGGTCGGCGGTGAGCGAGTAGCGGATGGTGTCGCCGATGCCCTCCGCCAACAGGGCGGCGATGCCGGCGGTGGCCTTGACCACGCCGGCGGGCGGCGGGCCGGCCTCGGTGACGCCGAGGTGAAGCGGATGGTCGGTTGCCTCGGACAGCTGTCGGTAGGCCTCCACCATGAGCGGCACGCTGGAGGCCTTGACCGAGATCTTGACCTGGTCGAAGCCGACCTCGTCGAAGTAGGCCAGCTCCTGCTGCGCGCTCTCCACCATGGCTTCGGGGGTGACCCGGCCGCCGGACTTCTGGTAGAGCCGCTCGTCGAGGGACCCGCCGTTGACGCCGATGCGGATCGGCACGCCGCGGTCCTTGGCCTCCTGGGCGATGAGCTTGATGTGCTCGGGCCGCTTGATGTTGCCGGGGTTCAGCCGCAGGCAGTGCACGCCGGCCTCGAGCGCCGCCAGCGCCATCCGGTAGTTGTTGTGCACGTCGGCCACGATGGGCACCGGCGAGCGGGGCACGATGTGGGCCAGACCGGCCGCGGCGTCGGCGTCGTTGCAGGTGCAGCGGACGATGTCGGCTCCGGCGCCGTAGAGGGCGTACACCTGCTGGAGCGTGCCCTCGACGTCGGCCGTCTTGGTGGTGGTCATCGACTGGACCGACACCGGGGCATCGCCGCCGACGGCGATGGGGTGCGTGGGGTGGGCCAGGACGATCTGGCGGGTCTTCCGCCGGGTCGCGAGCGTGATCGAGCCGTCGTCCACCGTCAGCCGATCGGGTTCACGACGTCGAGGTACAGGCTGGAGATGAACAGCAGCCCGAGCACCACCACCACGCCGTAGGTGAGCGGCAGCAACCGGGTGACGTCGGCGAAGTACCGGCGGCGGTGCAGCCGCTTCTCCTGGATCTTCTCGTACACGGCGATGGCCACGTGACCGCCGTCGAAGGGCAGCAGCGGGATCAGGTTGAACATGCCGATGAAGATGTTGATCAGGGCGAAGAGGGTGAGCAGCGAACCGGGGTCGACGCCGCCGACGCTGGAACCGAGCCGGACCAGGCCGTAGATCGACAGGATCCGGTTCTCGCCCGACGAGCCCGAGGCGGTGGCGCCGCCGCCGGACTCCTTGGCGATGGCGGCAGCCTTTTCGGCGCAGGTCTGCTGGGTGGAGGACCGGTCGGACTCCTGGGCCTCCTTGCGGTCCTCGCGGGCGCTGCCCACCTGGGACCCGAACGAGGAGATGCCCGAGGGGCTGAAGAAGCTGCCGAGGCCCTTGGCGGAGAGCCCGAAGATCTGGACGAACTGCTGCGGCGCCTTCACCAGGCCCTGGACCGGGCTGACCGTCTCGTCAGGCGGGTCGGCCATCTTGATGCCGAGGCCGCAGGACGCCCCGACGGCACCGCTGTCGGTGGTGTAGCGGTAGGCGCCGAGGGTCACCGAGGTGCTGATGACCTGGCCGTCGCGGACGAGGGTGACCGGCACCGTCTCGCCGTAGTGGGGCACCATCGCCTCGCGCAGGTCGTCGCCGGTGCGGGTGGCGGTGCCGTCGATGCTGCGGATGCGGTCGCCGGGCTGGATGCCGGCATCGTCGGCGCCCGAGCCGCTGTAGACCCGTTCGACCACCGGGGGCGGGCTGGCAGCGCTGGTGGAGAAGGCGTCGGCCGGCTGGCCGACGAACACGGCGCTGACGTACAGCAGCACCAGGGCCAGCATGAAGTGCATGGCCGAGCCGGCGACGGCCACCCCGACCCGATCGCCGAAGCTCTTCTGCCGGTAGGTGCGGGCCTCGTCCTCGGGCGGCACCTCGTCGATGTTGACCATCCCCGGGATCTTCACGTAGGCGCCGGCCGGGATGATCTTGATGCCGTACTCGGTCTCGCCACGGCGGACCGACCAGATCTTGGGACCGAAGCCGAGGAAGAACTCGGTGACCTTCATACCCGCCCGCTTGGCCATGAGGTAGTGGCCCAGCTCGTGGAGCGTGATCATCAGCACCACGGCGGCCACCACGACCAGCAGCCAGATGTTGCCGATGCCGAGCACGATCAGCGCCGACACCAGACCGGCGAGGCGGACCGGGGCCCAGCGCTGGTCGGTCTCGCCGGCGACCTGCTGATCGGCGATGAACGCCAGGGCCACCACGCCCACGAACGCCCAGCCGTTCCAGGCACCGATGGCCACGAGCACGGCGCACGAGGCCACGAACAGCGCCCACGACGCACCCCGGCTCAGCGGACCGTGCACCGGGCGGACGCGCGCGTCGGGTGCCGGAGGCGGTTCCGCCTGGCCACCGGTGACGTCGACCCCTCGCGTGCGCAGCACGGTGCCCAGGCGGCCGGGCTGGCGCTCGGGCGGTTCCGGCGGGGCGCCGGCCTGGTCGGCGTCGGTGGGGGGTTGATCGGGCATCAGCGGGGTTCCTGGGGGCGGGAAGCGAGCCCCATCACGCTACGGGCTGCGAGCCTCGCTTCGCGGTCGGCGGCGATCACGTCCTCCACATCGGCAGGAACGCCCGGCTCGTGACGGTCGAGCACCGTGGCGCAGACCGCGGCGATGTCCGCCCAGGCGATGCCGCCGTGCAGGAAGGCGTCGACGGCCTCCTCGTTCGCCGCGTTGAGCCAGGCGGGCGCCACCCCACCGGCTCGACCGGCGGCGTAGGCCAGGCCGAGGCACGGGAAGGCGTCGTGGTCCGGCGGCTCGAAGTCCAGGCGGGACAGCGAGGTCCAGTCGATGGCGCCGAAGGGTGCGGCGGACCGGTCGGGCCAGGCCAGGGCGTACCCGATGGGCAGGCACATCGTGGGCATCGACAGCTGGGCGATGGTGGAGCCGTCGGTGTAGGTGACCATGGAGTGCACCACGGACTGGGGGTGGACGACGACGTCGATCTCATCGAAGCCGATGCCGACACCGTGCTCCCCCGCGGGCTCGCCGAAGAGCTCGTTGGCCTCGATGACCTCCAGGCCCTTGTTCATGAGCGTCGACGAGTCCACCGTGATCTTCGGACCCATGCTCCACGTCGGATGGGCCAGGGCATCGTCGACCGTGACCGACGCCAGGTCGGCCTTCGTCCGACCGCGGAAGGGTCCGCCGCTGGCCGTGAGCACCAGGGCGGCGACGCGGGCCGGGCCCGTCTCGTCGCGGGAGCGGAGGCACTGGTGGAGGGCACCGTGCTCGCTGTCGACCGGCACCAGCTCCGCACCCGGGGTGCGGCGGGCCCGCTGGACCACGGGGCCGCCGGCGATCAGGGACTCCTTGTTGGCCAGCGCCAGGCGGCGGCCGGCCAGCAGCGTGGCCAGCGTGACCTCGAGGCCGGCGAAGCCGACGACGCCGTTCACGCAGACATCGGCCTCCCCGCCCAGGCTGGCGAGGCCCTCGGTGCCGACGCGGATCTCGACGCCGGGGAGCCGGTCGCGGGCCGCCTCGACGAACGCGGCATCGGCGATGGCCACCACCTTGGGTCGCACGGCCTCGACCTGCTCGGCGAGCAGGTCGAGGTTGCGACCGGTGGCCCCGAGGGCGACGATCTCGTAGCGGTCGGGCTCGGCCTCCACGACCTCGATGGTCTGGGTGCCGATGGAGCCGGTGGACCCGGCCAGGGCGACGGTGGTGGTCACCTCATGATCCCGTCGGGAGACGGCGTGCGACCACGTCAGACGACGTTGCCGACGGCCACCGCCAGCCAGAGGACCGTGGGGAGCACGAACAGCATGGCGTCGAAGCGGTCGAAGATGCCGCCGTGACCCGGCAGCCGGTTGCTCATGTCCTTGACGCCGAGGTCGCGCTTGAGGAGCGACTGGCAGAGGTCGCCGAGAGGGGCGGCCACCGCAGCGCCGATGCCGAGGAGCAGCCCGGCGCCGACGCCGGTCCAGGGGCCGACCTTGAGCACGCCGGCCAGCACCACGGCCACGAACAGGGCACAGCCCATGCCGCCGAGGAGCCCCTCGTAGGTCTTGTTCGGGCTGGCGGCGCTGAGCGGACGGTGGCCCATGGCCTTGCCGATGAACAGGCCGCCGATGTCGTAGGCCGCCGTGGCCAAGATGGCCACCACCAGCAGGGCGACGCCGTCGCTCAGGCCGACGATGGCCGAGCCCGACGATCCGAGCGCGCCGAGCCAGACGATGCCGAGGACCGTGGCCCCCGTCCCCTCGAGGACGCGCGGGTCCTTGCCACCGGCCCCGACGAGGTACCAGCCCAGCGACGCCGCCAGGCCCAGGAACAGCACCAGGGCCACCGCGGCCGGGCCACGCCAGTAGACCGCCAGGGGCAGCGCCGTGGTGGCCACCAGGCCGACGAGCGTCGCCGCCTCCCAGCCGACCTTCCGCAGCACGTCGAAGTACTCGACGGCGCACAGGGCGACGATGGCCGTGAGGTAGACCACCACGAACTTGGGCCCGAGGACCGCCGTGATGACCAGGCCCGCCAGCAGACCGACGCCCACGCCGACGGCCATCGGCATGTTGCGGTCGCCGCCGCCGCCGGCCGGGGCGTAGATGTCCTCTTCGACGTACTCGTCCTCGTAGCCGTCGTCGGACCACTGCTCGTCGTCGGCCCAGGCTTCCTCGCCCTCGGTGGCGCCGCCGTCGCTGGAGGCGCTCCAGTCGTCGTCGCCGACCTCCCAGCGGGGGCCCGGGTCGGTGGGCACGCCGGGCTCGCCGGTCCGCTCCTCGACCCGCTCGGCCATGTCGTCGAAGCCGAAGTACTCCTCGTGGCTGGGCTCGGCATCGACGTCGCCGAGCGCGCCGACGCGGACCTCGCCGCTCTCCCCCGCGAGCCGCTCGACGAAGCCGTCGTCGCCCCAGTCGTCGTCGGCGTCGCGCCAGCGGGGTGTGGACGTGGCGAACGACGACCACACCTCGGCGTCGTCATCGTCGTCACCCAGCAGCGGCTGGTCGTCGCCGATGAGCACGGCCGGCACCTCGCCGGTGGGCGGCTCCGTCCAGTGCGGCAGCGACACGGGACCCGTGACGGGGTCCGGGGCCGGCTCGACCGGTGGCCGTTCGATGCGGGTCGGGTCCGCGCTGGCGTCCAGCGGGAACCGCAGGGCCGGCCGCGGCCCGGCGGGGGGCGACGGCGGGCGGTCGCCGTAGCGCAGCTCGTCGTCGGTCCGGCGGGGCGCGACGTCGTCGCGCTCCATCGCCTCGGCCGCCTCATCTGCGCCGATGATCCTCACGCCCTCTGACGGGTCGCTCGGCTGGCTGTCGTCTCGAGATCCTCGTTGATCGTCCATGGCACCTCCTCGGGTTGCGCCTGGTCCCGGCCGCAGCGAGCCGCCGGCGGCAGGGGGATGTGGTGCGGGCGAGCCGCACCCTGGTCAGTCTTCGAGCAGCTCCTGCTCCTTGTGCGCGAGCGCAGCGTCGATCTCTGCTTCAGCGGCGTGGGTGACCTTGTCGAGCTCCTTCTCGGCCCGGGACAGCTCGTCCTCGGACAGGTCGCCGTCCTTCTGGAACGACTCCAGCTCCTGGCGGCCGGAGCGGCGCAGGTTGCGGACGGCGATGCGCCCGTCTTCGGCCATGCCCTTGACGATGCGCACGTACTCCTTGCGGCGCTCGGCGGTGAGCGGCGGGAACGTGAGGCGGATGTTGTTGCCGTCGTTGCTGGGGTTGAGGCCCAGGTCCGACTGGCGGATGGCCTTCTCGATGGCGCCCATGGAGCCCTTGTCGAACGGCGAGATCACCAGCATCCGCGCTTCGGGGACCGAGAAGCCAGCCAGCTGCTGCAGCGGGACGTCGGACCCGTAGTACTCCACGGGGATCTTCTCGACGAGCGCCGGGGCGGCCCGGCCGGTGCGGATGGTGCCGAACTCGGTGCGGGCGCGGTTGACGGCGCGCGCCATGCGGTCCTTGGTGTCGTCGATCACCATCGACGCCATGTCGTCGCTCATCGGCTGGTGGGGCGGGTGCAGGTCACCGGACCAGGGTACCGACTCCCTGCTCGCCGGTGAGGACACGCCCGAGGTTTCCCTCGGTGAGCGCGTCGTACACGACGATGGGGAGTCCGTTGTCCATGCAGAACGTGATGGAGGTGGGATCCATCACACCCAGGCCCTGGTTGAGCACATCCATATAGGTGATCTCATCGAGCTTCGAGGCGGATGGGTCCAGCTTGGGGTCTGCGGTGTACACCCCGTCCACGCCGCCGTGGGTGCCCTTGACCACCGCACCAGCCGACAGCTCGGCGGCGCGCAGGGCCGCCGGGGTGTCGGTGGTGAAGAAGGGTGCGCCGAGGCCGCCGGCCAGGATGACCACGCGGCCCTTCTCCAGGTGGCGGAGGGCGCGACGCCGGATGTAGGGCTCCGCGATCTGCTCCATGTGCAGCGCGGTCATCACCCGGGTGGGCTGCTCGAGCTGCTCCAGCGTGTCCTGGAGGGCGAGGCCGTTGATGACGGTGGCCAGCATGCCCATGTAGTCCGCCTGGGCGCGGTCCATGCCGGCGCCGGCGCCGTGCATGCCCCGCCAGATGTTGCCGCCGCCGATGACGACGGCCACGTCGACGCCCATGCGGCGGGCGCTGACGATCTCCTCCGCCAGCTGGCGGACGACCGGTCCGGCGATGCCGTAGGAGCCGCCGCCGAACGCCTCACCCGAGAGCTTCAGGACGATCCGCGACCACCGGGTGGGGGCCGCGCCGTCGGTTGCGGGCTCGGGCGAGGCGTCGGACACGATCAGCCGATCGAGACCAGGGCGAACCGGGCGATCGAGGCCCCACCCAGGAGCTGGGCGATGGTCTGCTTGTCGTCCTTCACGTAGGGCTGGTCGATGAGCACCTGGTCCTTGAACCAAGCACCGAGACGGCCCTCGACGATCTTGGCGATGGCCTGCTCCGGCTTGCCCTCGGCCCGGGTGATGGACTCGAGCGTCTCGCGCTCGGCGGCCACCTCGGCCTCGGGGACCTCGTCGTTGGTGAGGTACTTCGGCTTGGAGAAGGCGATGTGCACGGCGATGTCGTGTGCCAGCTCCGTGGAGCCGCCGCCCGCGAGCTCGACGATGACGCCGAGGACGCCACGGCCGTCCTGGCGGTGGACGTAGGTGTCGATGACGTTCCCCTCGCCGGCCTCGAACCGGACGATCTCGCCCAGCTCGATGTTCTCCTTGAGGACCACCTTCAGGTCGTCGATGGCCTCGGTCTTCTTGGAAGCGGCCTCGGTGCCCTGGGTGGCGACGATGGTGGCGATCTCCTGCACCAGGTCCGAGAACTGGTCGGACTTGGCGACGAAGTCGGTCTCGCACTTGAGCTGGGCGATGGCGGCGACGCCGTCGACCAGCGACACGGCGACGGTGCCCTGGCTGTTGTCGCGGTCCTCGCGGGCGGCCGACTTGGCCAGGCCCTTCTCACGGAGCCACTTGGCCGCAGCCTCGGCATCGCCACCGTTCTCCTGGAGCGCCTTCTTGGCGTCCATCATCCCGGCGCCGGTGGACTGGCGGAGGGCTTGGACGTCCTTGGCGGTGAAATCAGGCATCGGTGGTGGTCTCCTCGACCGGGTCGGTGTCAGTGGTGGGTGCGGCCTCGGCGGGCGCGGCCTCGGCGGCCGGAGCCTCCTCGGCGGGGGCCTCCGCAGCGGGGGCCGGGGCGGCCTGCTGGGCGGCGATGCGGGCCTCGCGCTCGGCGGCGGCAGCCGCGGCCTGGCGGCGAGCCTCGGCCTGCTGGGCGGCGACGGCGGCCTCTTCCTCGCTGGTGCGGGCCTTGGGCGGCTGCACGGCGCCGGGGCGCTTGGAGGCGATGAGGCGGCCTTCCTCGACGGCGTCGGCGATCACGCGGCACATGAGGGCGCCGGAGCGGATCGCATCGTCGTTGCCGGGGATGACGTACTGGATGATGTCGGGGTCGCAGTTGGTGTCGACGACGGCGACGATCGGCAGCTTGAGCTTGTTGGCCTCGGTGACGGCGATGTGCTCTTCCTTGGTGTCGAGGATGAACACGGCCGACGGGAGCTTCTCCATCTGGGCGATGCCACCCAGGTTGCGCTCGAGCTTGGCCAGCTCGCGGCTGATGAGGAGGGCTTCCTTCTTGGGCATGGCGTCGAACTCGCCGGAGTCCCGCATGCGGCGGTACTCGGCCATCTTGGCGACGCGCTTCGACATCGTCTCGAAGTTGGTGAGCATGCCGCCCAGCCAGCGCTCGTTGATGTACGGCATGCCGCACTTCTCGGCGTAGGACTGGATGGGGTCCTGGGCCTGCTTCTTGGTGCCCACGAAGAGGATGGACCCGCCGTCGGCGACGGTGTCGCGGACGAAGGTGTAGGCGGTCTCGAGGCGCTGGAGCGTCTGCTCGAGATCGATGATGTAGATGCCGTTGCGCTCACCGAAGATGAAGCGCTTCATCTTGGGGTTCCAGCGCCGGGTCTGGTGGCCGAAGTGGACTCGGGCCTCGAGCAGCTGCTTCATGGTCACGACGGGTTCCGTCACGGACCGCTCCTTTCCAACGGTTTCGGGGACCTGGCCCCAAGCGCCACCGGGATCCGGAGGCGACCGTTGGGAGGGGCCGGGCAATCGGGTTGACTGATCGGACCAGCGGGCGCTGGGCCGACGGACGAGTGTAGCGGTGACCTGCACGTCTGCCCAAGGTGGCGGTCCTGGTGCGACCTCGGGGCCCGCCGGTCGCGGCGCGGCGGTGGCCGACGGGACCAGGTGCACCCGGCCCGACCCCACCTCCCTCCCCCACAACGAGGCCGGGTCGAGGTAGCGATCGCCCCGCCGGACGCCCAGGTGGAAGGGGCCGGCCGCCGTGGCGATCACGGCGCCGCCGACCACGCGGTCGCCTCGTTGCACGAGCAGCTCCCCCACCCCGGTGCTGGACGACCGGAGGCCGTCGGGGTGGTCGACGGTGATCACCAGCCGGCCGGCCACGGGCCCCGCGAACGCCACCCGTCCCGACCCGATGGCCCGGATCGGGGCACCGGCCTGGGTGCCGTACTCGATGCCCCGGTTCCCGGGCAGCCAGGGCTGCGGCGGCGGCCGGAACGGGTCCAGGACCGGCGCGTCGGTGGGCGGCCGGTACACCTCGCGCCCCGACCGGGGCGCGTCCGCTGCGCTCGGGCGATCCCGCAGCGACGGCAGGGACCAGGCCCCGGCTTCGCGGCCACCGGCCAGGACCAGCCCCGATGCCGCCCACACGAGGACGGCCGCGAGCCAGGCGACGCGGGCGGCGCCTAGGCGGGTTCGCGCTGGGCGGCCTGGAGCCGGCTGCGCAGCTGGAGCACCGATTTGGTGTGGATCTGGCTGACCCGGCTCTCGGTGACGCCCAGGACCTCGCCGATCTGGGACAGGGTCAGGTTCTCGAAGTAGTAGAGGGTGAGGACCATCTTCTCCCGCTCGGGCATCCGCTCGATGGCCTCGGCCAGCTGGCCCCGAAGCTCGCTCCGCTCCAGCAGGGCGCCGGGGCTGTCGCCCGAATCGGGGATGGTGTCGCCGAGGGTGGTGGCGTCGCCCCGATCGCCCAGCATCTCGTCGAGCGCGGCAACACCGGTGAGCGACAGCTGACCCAGCACCGCCTGAAGCTGGGTGTCGGTCATGTCCAGCTCCTCCGCCAGCTCCGCCTCGGTGGGCGACCGCTTCAGCCGCGCCTCCAGCTTGGAGAACGCCCGCTCCACGGCCCGGCCCTTGGCCCGCACCGATCGGGGCACCCAGTCGATGGAGCGGAGCTCGTCGAGGATGGCGCCCTTGATCCGCGAGATGGCGTAGGTCTCGAACTTGAAGCCCCGGCCCTGGTCGAACTTCTCGATGGCGTCGATGAGCCCGAAGATGCCGTAGCTGACGAGGTCGGCCTGCTCCACGTTCTGGGGCAGGCCCACCGCCACGCGGCCCGCCACGTACTTCACCAGCGGCGAGTAGTGGAGGATGAGCCGGTCGCGGGCCATCCGCGTGGGGTCGGCTCGATAGGAGTCCCAGAGCTCGGCGACACCGTCGGCGGTCATCGGTGGACCTCGGACGCGACGGGGCTACGCACGGGGGTGGGTCCGATCGAACACGTCGCGCAGACGTTCCTTGCTGATGTGCGTGTAGATCTGCGTGGTGGCCAGATCCTCGTGCCCCAGCAGCTCCTGCACACTCCTCAGATCGGCACCACCGTCGAGGAGGTGAGTGGCGAAGGTGTGCCGGAGCGCGTGCGGGTGCGTCGGCTCCACCGATCGGCGGTCCAGCAGCCGCCGCACGTCGCGCGGGGAGAGCTGGCTGCCGGCCCGGTTGAAGAAGACGACGTCGCCGAGGTCCGCGTTGGCCATGAGCGGGCGTCCGTCGTCGAGCCAGGCGGCGAGGGCGGCCACCGACGGCTCGCTGAGCGGCACCATCCGCTGCTTCGACCCCTTGCCCCACACGGTGACCCGGCGCCCGAGCAGGTCGAGGTCGCGCTGGCGCAGACCGCAGAGCTCCGAGACCCGCAGGCCGCTGCCGTAGAGCACCTCCAGCACCGCCTGGTCGCGCAGGTGGAGGGCCCGCTGCAGCGGATCGGCCAGCTGGTCGTCGGTGAGGCCCGCACGGGCGGGCGGCTGATCGAGGAGCTGGTGCAGCTGCTCCTCGTGCACCACCTTGGGCAGGCGGCCGGTGCCGCGCGGCGCCCGGAGGCCGAGGGTGGGATCCGCGGCCAGACGGCCCGTCCGGGCCAGCCAGCCGAAGTAGCGCCGCAGGGCGGAGGCTCGCCGGGCGACGGTGCGGGGCGCGAGCGACCGGTCGCTCAGGTCCGCGAGGTAGCGCCGGAGCGTGCGGCGGGTGACCTCGGCCGGATCGTGGACCTCGGTGCTGGCCGCCCAGTGCGTGAAATCGGCGAGGTCCGCCCGGTAGGCGCGGAGGGTGGCTGGCGCTGCCGCCGTCATCGACGACAAGAACCCCTCGACGTCCCAAGCCACGGCGACAGGGTACCTGGACAGCCACGACCGCGAACGGTGATCCCGCGACTACTCCCGGTTTCATCGGTCTCGCCCCGTTCCCGTAGGGGCCAGCACCCCGCCGGCCCGCTCGAACCAGGCGCCGGATCGGACGACCAGTCCGGCCTGCTCCAGCTCGGTGAGCGCGGCCGACGCGGACTCCAGGTCGCCAGCCCCGGCGAGGACCAGCTCGCCCAGCGTCTTGGGGTTGGCGTCGAGCTCCTGGAGCACCCGAGCGGCCCGGTCCCCCACACGGGGAGCGGGTTCGACCGCGGCGATGGGATCCGCGGCCGGCAGCCCGCCCAGTCCCATGGCCACCAGGACGTCGGCGACGTCGCGCACGGGCATGGCACCATCGCAGATGAGGTCGAGGGTGCCGGCGGCGGCCGCCGCGGTGGGGTGCCCGGGCACGGCGAGGACCGGCCGGTCCCGGGCGACCGCCTCCGACGCCGTGAGCATCGAGCCCCCGGTGGACCGGGACTCCACCACGACGACGGCGTGGGCGATGGTGGCGATGATCCGGTTGCGCGCCGGGAAGCGCCACCGACTCGGCTCCGACCCCATCGGGGACTCCGAGATCAGCACGCCGCGGGCGGCGACCTGGCGGTGGAGCAGCTCGTGACGCCGGGGGTACGCCCGCTCCAGTCCGGTGGCCACGACCCCGATGGGACCTCCGCCGGTGCTGCGGGCGACGAGCGGCTCGTGCGCCGCGGCGTCGATGCCGAGGGCCAGGCCGGAGACCACGGAGATCCCCCGCTCGGCCAGCTCCACCGCCAGCGCAGCGGCCGTGACCCGGCCGAGCTGGGTGGCGTTGCGGGTGCCCACGATCGCGACGGACGGTCCGGCCAGGCGGGCCAGGTCACCCCGAGCGAACAGCACCGCGGGAGGCGCCTGGTCTCCCCGGATGCGAGCTGGGTAGTCGTCGTCACCGAGGGCCAGCACCCGCTGGCCGTCGGCTTCGTGTCGGGCCAGCACGGCCTCGGGCTCGATGGCGGCGGCGGACCGCTCCAGCTTGTCGATCAACCGGGCGTCGCTTCGCCGGTCGGCCTCCTGCGCCAGCGCCCCGACGTTCCGCCCCTTCCCGGCCCGCAGCGCGTCCCAAGCACCGAGGGCGCCTTCGGTGTGGAGCGCGAGGAGGGTGGCCGGGCCGATGCCCGTCAGCGATGCCAGCGCCACCAGCGCGGCGCGCTCGGCTCGACCCGGGTCCACGGCGGCGACCGCGGTCACGCGACCGCTCCGGCGCCGAGCCGGACCTCGGCCCGGAGGTGGAGGGCGGTGCCGATGTGGTCAGTGCCGAGCGTCCCGTCGTGCCCGGCGAGGTCGGCGATGGTCCGGGCCACCCGGCGGATCCGGTCCAGGCCCCGGGCGCTGAGCCTCCCCGCCCGGAGGGTGCTGGCCAGCAGCTCGTGCGCATCCGCGGTGACGGGCGCCCACCGCTCCAGGTCCCGGCCCCGTAGGTGGGCGTTGGCCAGCACGCCGCGGTCCGCCGCCAGCACCCGTGCCGCCGCGACCCGCTGGGCCACCACGGCCGAGGTCTCCCCCGGTTCGCCGCCCAGCAGCTGCTCCACATCGGGCCGGAACACATCGACCCGCAGATCGAACCGGTCCAGCAGCGGCCCGGACAGGCGGCGGTGGTACCGGGCCATCAACCCGTCGGGACATCGGCAGGCGCCCGGCCGCCCCGCCTCGCCGCAGGGGCAGGGGTTCATCGCTGCCACCAGGAGGAAGCGGGCCGGGAGCTTGGCCGTGAACCGGGCGCGGCTGACCCGGATGACCCCCTCCTCCAGGGGTTGGCGCAGGGCGTCGAGCACGGTGGGCGGGAACTCCGCCAGCTCATCGAGGAACAGGACGCCGCCGTGCGCCAGCGAGACCTCGCCCGGGCGCATGGCGTCGCTGCCTCCGCCGACCAGGGCGACCATGGTGGCGGAGTGGTGCGGCGCCCGCAGCGGAGGACGGCGGATGAGTCCGCCGCTGAGCGAGTGACCGGCCGCCGAGTGGATGCGGGAGACCTCCATGGCTGACACCCGGTCCAGCGGTGGGAGCAGGCCGGGGAGGCGGCTGGCCAGCATGGTCTTGCCGGCGCCGGGCGGCCCGATCATGAGGAGGTGGTGCCCGCCGGCCGCCGCGATCTCCAGTGCCCGCCGGACGACGGGCTGGCCCCGGACATCGCGGAGATCGAGCGGGGCACCGGTGTCCGCCCGTCGGATCGGGCGGTCGTGGTCCGGCCAGGGCTCGACCCCTCGGAGCGCGGCGAGCAGCTCCCCGAGGGTGGCGACCGCCCGCACGTGGGGGCCGTCGACCAGCTCGGCATCGTTGGCCGAGGCCACGGGCACCACCACCGCCTCGGTGTCGAGCGCGTCGACGATGGGCACGATGCCCGCCACCGGGCGGACGGTGCCATCGAGCCCGAGCTCCCCGACGAACGCCAGGCCCCGGACCTGCTCCACCTCCAGCTCGCCCGAGGCCACCAGGACGCCCACGGCGATGGCGAGGTCCAGGGCGCTGCCCACCTTGCGGGTGGATGATGGCGCCAGGTTCACCGTGAGCCGCTGGTCGGTCCACTTGGCCCGGCTGGCCAGCACGGCCGCACGCACGCGGTCGCGCGCCTCGCGGCACGATGCGTCGGGGAGGCCGACCAGGGTGAGACCGGGGATGCCCCGGCCAGCGTGCACCTCGACGGCGACCGGGTGGCCGTCGACGCCGACGACGATGGCCGATGGGATGGTTGCGAAGCCCACGACGGCTCCTCCTCGCCCCGCCACGCGGCGGACCAGAGATCAGGGGGAGGACGTCGTTGCCGCCGACGGTCGAGCGGGGCGGCAGGAGCCGCGTGGGCCACCGGTCCGATGGCGACCTCGACCGTACCCAGGCGGAGCGCCGGTGGGAACCCCCTGCGACTCATCAGGCGCACCCGGCGATCCGAGACCGGACCGGCGGGCTACCGGATGACCGACCGGCGCCCGTAACCTCGGGCCATGGGCTTCAACCCGCACCGCAAGATGGCCAAGACGCCGGCGGACTACGCCATGGTCATCGGCGCCATCGTGGTGTGCGCGCTGCTGCTCGCCTGGGCGTTCCTCGGCTGATGTGGCCCTACCCCGACGATGAGGTCGAGGTGCGGCGGATCCAGCCGTACCAGGCCAACAAGCCGTACCTGTGCCCCGGGTGCCAGCAGGACATCCCCAAGGGCATGGGCCACGTCGTCGCCGTGCCGACCGCTGCTCCCGACGAGCGCCGCCACTGGCACCACGGCTGCTGGGAGCACCGCCACCGGCGCCGCCCCGGCCGCTCCGCCCGGGCACCGCGCCGCTGAGCGGACCGCACGGGTGCTGTCAGAACGCCGCTTCGATGACGTCGATCGAGCGCGGGAGCACGGCAGCCACGTCGAAGCGCAGCGCGTCGGCCCGCACGGGCGGGTCCTGGTCGGCCAGCCACAGCACGGCCAGCTTGTGGATGCGCTGCTGCTTGGCCGGTGTGACCGCTTCGGCCGGGTGGCCGTAGGCCAGCGACGAGCGGGTCTTCACCTCGCAGAACACGACGGTGCGGCCCCGGGTGCACACCAGGTCCAGCTCGCCCTCCCGGCACCGCCAGTTGCGAGCCACGACCACGTAGCCCCGGGCGCGGTACCACGCCGCCGCCCGCTCCTCCCCTGCTGCCCCCAGCTCGAGCCGGGCCGCCGTCACAGCTCGAGGTCGGGTGCGGGGAGCTCCTCGATGTTCACGTCTTTGAACGTGACGACCCGGACCGATGGCACGAAGCGCATCTTGGTCTGGCGGTACATGTCCCACACCCAGGCGTCGCTCATGAGCAGCTCGACGCGCGTGCGGCCACCATCGGTGTGGACGGTGTGCTCCACCGCGTTGGCGAGGTGGAAGCGGCGCTCGGTCTCCACCACGAACCGGAACGTGCGCGACACGTCGCGGTAATCCTGGAAGAGCTGGGGCTCGATCTCCGCCTCGTACTGCTCG
>CALANQ010000092.1 GCA_937926025.1 uncultured Acidimicrobiales bacterium | reverse complement strand
GTACGGCGAGCATCGACGCGGACGGCCAGTAGGCGCGCCCGGCCGCCGCGGTCGATCCGGTGGTGTCGATGACCACCGGACCCTCTGCGGTGGACACGTGGATCACCGATCCGAGGTGGAAGCCGCGCGCCACCCGCACGCGGTCGGTGACGTGGTCGATGGTCCCGGATCGTCCGTCGACACCGGATCGGTCGGCGGCCTGCTGTGCGGTTCCGATGGTGGTCACGGGCTCCTCCGGGATCAGTTCGCCGGTGATGGTAGGCGATGTGGAAATCGTTTTCCGAGCGGGGGTGCGACGTGACCGCTCGGCCCACCATCCGCGACGTCGCCATCGAGGCCGGGGTGGGGATCTCCACGGTGTCGAAGGCGCTGAACCACGGTGCCGGCAGCCCGGAGGTGCTGGCTCGGGTCAATGAGGCTGCGGCGCGGCTGGGGTACCGCCCGAGCCGCCAGGCGGCCGGGCTGCGGCGCGGTTCGACCGGCCGGATCGGCGTGCTCATCCCCGACCTGGCGAACCCCGTGTTCGTGGCCTACCTGCGCGGTGTGGAGTCGGTTGCCCGGAGCCGCGGGCGATCCGTCCAGGTGGCCGATGGGCAGGGGACGACAGCGGAGACCGAAGCGGCGCTCCGCCAGCTGACCAACGAGCAGGTCGACGGCGTGGTGCTGGCCGGGCCCGTCCCCGCCGCGCTGGTGAAGGAGGTCCGAGAGGCCGGCATCGCCGTGCTGCCGGACGCCACGCGCGATCGCGCGCACCTGCGGGCGTGGTCCGATGCCGAGGTGGCCGCCACCCGGGACCTGGTGGCGCGCCTGATCGGGTTGGGCCACCGGTGCTTCGCCTGGGTGGTCCCCGCATCGTCGTCTCGTCAGCGGCGGGCGTTCCGGCCGGCCCGCTACGACGCGTTCGTCGCGGCGGTGGAGGCCGCGGGCGGTGTGGTCGAGGTGGTCCTGGTGCCCATCGGCGAGCCGCCGGTGGACGTCCCCGAGGTGCTGCGCGGTGCGACGGCGGTGATCTGCGGGAGCCAGGCGGTGGCACCGCTGGTGCTGCGGTGGCTGCGCGAGGACAGCCGCCGGGTGGGCAGGGACGTGTCGGTCGCCGCCTACGGCGACTCGCCGTGGACGCTGGCGGTGGACCCGCCGCTCGCCGTGGTCCGTCACGACACCTGGGCCGAGGGGGCCGATGCTGCGACCGCGCTGATCGATCGGCTCGAGGGTCGGCCGGACGCGGCCCGGGCGACCCCGACGGCCTCGTTCGTCGACCGTCCCAGCATCGGCAAGGCCCGTTGAGGAGCGTGTGCCGGAGGCGAGTGTGCCGGAGGCGAGTGTGCTAGCGAGAGTGGAAAACGATTTCCACTCTCGCTAGGGTCCGACCGTCGGTTCGACGGACGGGGGACCCATGCAACGGACGCACCACACCTGGCCCGGCGGACGATCGTCCGCCGCTGGCCTTGTCCTCACCCTGCTGCTCCTGACCGCGCCGGGGCCCCGCCCGTCGGCTGCGGCGGCACCTCGGGCCGGGGCCGTGACGGTGGTGCCGGGCATCCCGTACCGGCACGCCACCACCTGGGACGACCAGCCCGTGGAGCTCACCCTGGACCGCTACCAGCCCCCTCCCGGCACCCCAGTCCGGGGCGCGGTGGTGTGGATCCACGGCGGCGGGTTCGTCGAAGGGGCCCAGGACGACCCCGCGGACGTCGCCATCGCCACCCGCCTCGCCGAGCACGGGTACGTCACCGCATCCATCGGCTACCGCCTGGGGCCGGTCGGCGGATCGTCGGAGGAGCTCGACGACCCGGATGTCCTCGGCCGGATCATCCGGGCCTACGACGATGCGCGGGCGGCGCTGCGCTTCGTGCGCGACCACGCGGCCGACTGGGGGTTCGACCCCGACCGGGTGTTCGCCGCCGGCGCCTCGGCGGGCGGTGGCACCGCGCTCAACCTCGCGTACCTGCCGGCCCACCACACCGACCCCGCCTCCCCCTTCCGCGTCGCCGGCGCCGTGTCGCTCATCGCCCGCACCGAGCCCTCGCTCATCGAGCCGGGTGAAGCGCCCATGTTGATGATCAACGGCACCGAGGACACGACGGTGCCCCTGTCGTCAGCCCAGGCGACGTGCGACGCCGCCCGCGCCGTCGCCGTCCCCTGTGACCTGATCACCTACGAGATGGGCCACGGCGACCCCGCCCTGTTCGAGCCGATCATGGCGGACGTCACCACGTGGCTCGACGCCCGGGTCGACGCACTCGACGCGGCAGAGACCCTGCCCAGCACCACCGCTCCCGCCCCGGCCGCCCCGACCCCAGCGGCCGGGGCGGTTCCCGTGGCCGGCCGGGCAGACTTCACGGGATGACGGGTCCGCTCCGCTCCGAGACCCTCGTGGTCGACGCATCGGGCGGCGCCCTGCAGGTCCGGGTGGAGGGCACCGGACCGCCGGTGGTGCTGGTGCCGTCGCTCGGCCGCGGCAGTGACGACCTGGTCGAGCTGGCCGCCTCGCTGCGCGCCGCGGGGCACACCACCGCACTGGTGGACCCACCGGGGATCGGGACGCCCCTCCCTGCGGCCCCGGCAGCCGATCTCCACCAGTCCGCCGCCGATGTCTGGGCGGTCGTCGACCGCTGCGGCTGGGACCGGGTGGCCCTGGTGGGCCACGCCTTCGGGAACCGGCTGGTCCGGACGGCGTCGGCGGACCGGCCCGATCGGGTCCGAGCCATCGTCCTGCTCGCCTGCGGCGGCGACGTGGAGCCGGAGCCGGGCACCTGGGAGCTGCTCGCCCGCTGCTTCGACACCGGTCTCGAACCCGCCGAGCACCTCGCTGCGGTCGCCGCGGCGTTCTTCGCCCCGGGGAACGACCCCACGCCGTGGGCGGACGGGTGGTGGCCAGCGGTGGCCGGCCACCAGACCGCGGCGGTGGCCGCCACGGACCGCACCGACTTCCTGGCGGGCGGCACCGCACCGATGCTCGTGGTCCAGGGCGCCGATGATCGGGTGGCCGTCGCCGCCAACGCCCGGAACCTCGCCCGCCGCCGACCGGGGGCGCAGGTGGTGGAGATCGACCGGTGCGGCCACGCCATGCTGCCCGAGCAGCCGCACGCGATCGCCGCCGCGGTGGTGCCGTTCCTCGCCGCCGCCCCAGAGTCCGACGTCGTCCACCCGAACGGAGCGCACCCGTGAACGAACCTGCCACCAGCGAGGGCGAGGCCGCTGGACCACCGACGCTCATCGAGTGGGCCGGGGGACCCGACGCGATCCGCCGGCTCATCGACGCGTTCTACGACCGGGTGGAGGGCGAGCCGCTCCTGTCGCCGCTCTTCCCCGGAGGGGTGAGCGCCGAGCACCGCGACCACGTGAGCCGCTGGTGGTCCGAGGTGCTGGGCGGACCCACCGACTACACCGACCAGCTCGGTGGCTACGAGCGGATGCTGGCCCACCACCGGAACCTGGCCATCACGCCGGAGCAGCGGTACCGGTTCGCGGAGCTGATGAGCCGGGCCGCCGACGACGCGCACCTCCCAAGTGACCCCGAGTTCCGGGCGGCCATCGTCGGCTACCTGGAGTGGGGGTCGCGGCTCGCGCTGGAGAACTCGCAGGTCGACGCCGAGCCGATGCCCCACGCACCCGTCCCGCGGTGGGGTTGGGGCGTGGCTCCGCCGTACACGCCGGGTTCCTGACGCGGGACCGGCGCAGCTCGGTCCGGTTCAGCTGGTGGAGGCGTCGGCCTGGAGGACGCGTTCGCGGGCCTGGCGGAGCAGCCGGAACCAGGTGCTGCGGCTGACGTGGAGGGCGTTGAGGCACTCCCGTTCGCTGCGGCGCGGGCCGAGGTGGGCCAGCTCGATGGCGCCGCGGAGGCGCTGGTCCGACGCGCTCTGGTCGAACACGCGGTCCAGCAGGGCGCGCAGCTGCTCCTCGCGCTGGGGGTCGTCGGTCTCGGCGAGGAGGGTGACGGCGTCGCTGCGGGTGGGGGCCACGCCGAGCTCGCCCAGCACGATCTGCTCCACGAACCCCACGACGCCGAGCGGTCGGAAGTCGCTGAGGGCGACGGGACGCGGCAGCTTGTCGGGCACGTCGGAGGCGATGGCCTGGATGACCTCCATCGGGCGGCGGTCCGGGGCCGGGTAGTGGATCAGCACGGCCTGCATGTCGCCCACGCCGTGTTGGTGCATCAGCGCGCCGGCCCCGAGGCGGGTGGCCTCCATGTGCTCGTGGTCCGACGCCGTCGCGAACAGAACGATGCCCGAGTACGACCGGACGGGGTCCACCTCGGTGGAGGCCGCGGCCCGGCGCAGCGAGTCCGTGACCGGACCGAGCTCGGGCACGTCGGCCGTCCGGTCGAAACCGCCGAAGAGCACGATCGTGCCGTCCCGGCGCCGGACGCACAGCTCGTGCGCCCACCGCCGCTCGGCCCAGCGGGCCACCTCCTCCCAGTCCGGTCCCTCGGCGAACCCCTGGGACGCGGCGAGCGCCGCCAGCTCGCCGGGCTGGGGCCGGCTGGGGAACACGGTGGTGGACGGGAGGTTGGCGATGGCCGCCTGCATCTGCGGGTCGCGGATGAACTGGGACATCTCGATCAGCGCCCCCATGTCGCCCAGGCGCGCCCGGGTGCCGAGCTGCTCCACCATCCGCCGCGACAGGGTCCGGACCCGTTCCGGTGCGGTGGCGTCGAGCCGGGCGCGGATGGCGGCGGCCAGCACGGCGTGCAGGGCGAGGCGCTCGCCGAAGCGCTCCACCACCGGCAGCGCCGCCAGCTGGCGCATGGCCTCGCGGGTGGGGCGGGCCGGGAGGGCGGCGGCCAGCAGGCGGGCGTCCACCAGGGGAGCGAGGGCGGCCACCTCCAGCACGTCGGGGGCCACGTCCAGCATCGACCGACCGGCCAGCCACGAGGTCAGGCGGGCCTCCAGCGCCACGGCGAGGGGCTGGCCGTCGGTGGAACCGGGGGCGGCAGCCGCCACGGACAGGGCCAGGGGTGATCCCTGGGCCCACGCCACGATGGGCGGCTGCTGGTCGGCGGGGACCCCGCGGATGCCCAGCACCTTGACGGCCTCGTCGTCGGCCAGCGGGGCCAGCGCCAGGTCCGCCACGATGGCGTCGAGGCCGCCGGTGCGCCACGACGGGTCGGGTCCCTCCCGCCCGCCGAGCACCACCCGGGCGGTGTCGGGCAGGGCGTCGAGCAGGCGGTCGCGCACCTCGGCCAGGCGGGACCCGAGGGTGTCGGCCTCGTCCACCAGCACCAGCGGCCGAGGCGGCGGATCCGCGAGCAGGGCGTCGAGCTCGACGTCGAAGCCTTCGGCGAGGCGGCGAGGGTCGAGCGCCACCACGGTGCAGCCGGCGTCGGCCCCCAGCCGCCCGATGGCGCGCAGGGTGGCGGACTTCCCGATCCCGCCGGGGCCGTGCACGAACAGGATGCGGGTGCGGGCGTCGGGGTCCAGGAGGCGGGTGGCGACGTCCAGTTCGGCGTGGCGGCCGATGAACCGCTCGGCGTCCGCGTCGTCGGCCGCGTTCCGGAGCGTGCGCCGGGTCACCATCGGCGGCGACGGTACCAGCGCCTGCCGCTCGCCGATCTCGATCAGCCCCGTCCGGGCTGGCGTTCAGCGGGTGAGGCCGTGGGCGAAGCGCCCGAAGGTGGCCCGGGTGGCGGCGGCCGCCTCCGCCCGGTCGTCGGGGTCCGCGAGCGAGCGCTCGACGTCGGCGGCGAGGTCGTGCCACCAGGTCCGGTCGCTGCCAGCGCGCAGCAGGAAGGCCACCGGTGCCGAGGCCCCCAGGCGGCGGCGGACCAGGCCGGCGACGGTGGGGCCTCCGGCCGCCGACCCCTCCACCACGTAGAGCACGCCGAGCGCCCCGGCCGGCGTGGCCGCCAGGTCCTCGGTGGGGCCGGGCTCCGGGAGGCCCCGGCCCAGCGCGGCGAGGTCGGCGGCCAGCGGCGGGTGCACCGGGCGGGGTGCCACCGGGCTGTGCCGCCGCAGCTCCCCGTCGATCGGGAGGTGCACGGCCGCGAGGTCGGTGAGGAGGTCGGCGTAGCGCTCGACGGTGAGGTCACGGAGGCGCTCGAGGACGATGCGGTCCACGCGGCGGTGGCCGTCGGCTCCTGCCGATCGCAGCCCGGCCATGGCGGTGCCGGTCTCGGGCGGAGCAGTGCGAGGCGTGCTCACCGGTCGACGTCCTGGGTTGCGGGGGAGCAGATATTCACCCTGACGGGGGTGGACCGACGCCCCCGGGTTCGTCCAGAGTAGAGATCCGATCGCGGCCGCACGGTGCGCGCCGACCGAAGGGTGAGCTTGGAGATCCACGTTGCGAGGGTGTGCGGACGGGCGGTCCGCGGTGCTCGGCGCAGCGATGGAGATCGGCTCGGCCAGGTGGTTCGGATCGGTTGAGCGACGAGGAGACCATGGAACCGCCCATCAACCCGACGAGCGGCGCCCCGATCGCCACCGCCCGCCACCACCGCCAGGACCGTCGGCTCACGGTCGAGGTCATCGGCGAGATTGACCGGGCGACGGCGCCGTACGTGGCCGCCTACGTCGACGACGTCGTCGCCGAGGGCGATGCCGTGGTGGCGCTGGCGGTCGGTGAGGTCACGTTCTGCGATTCGTCGGGCGTCCGGATGATCCTGAACCTGGCGCGCGCCGCCGACGAAGCCGGCCGCACGTTCCGGTTGGCCAAGCCGTCGGGCGAGGTCCTCCGCACCATCGAGGTGTGCGGGGCGTCCGAGGTGCTCGCGATCGACGACTGAGACCGTCATCGGGCCGCCGGTCCGGCGATCGCACCGTCCTCGAGGATCTCGACCACCACGACCGTGACGTCGTCATCCACGTCGGACCCCTCGGTCAGGCGCTCCACCAGGGCGGTGGCCTGCTCCTGGAGGGACAGCGACGCAGTGGCGGCCGCCTCCTCGGCGAGCAGCGCGATGCGCTGGTCGAGGGTGCTGGTGCGGCGCTCGATGAGCCCGTCGCTGTAGAGCACCAGGCGCTCGCCGGGGCGCACCGGCTCCTCGGCCAGCCGGTACTCGGCGGGCGAGAGGATGCCGAGCGCCATGCCGCGCTGGCCGACCAGCCGGACTCCGTCGCGGCCGATGACGAGCGGGGGCGGGTGCCCGGCGTTGGCGAACCGCACCACCCCATCGGCGAGGTCGAGCTCCGCCAGCACCAGGGTCGCCATCTCGGCGGGCAGCAGCGTCCGGGTCAGGTGGTTGAGGCGGACGAGCGCGACGTCGATGGACGGGGCGCGCACCAGGTACGCCCGCAAGGCGTGGCGGAGCTGGGCCATGACGGCGGCGACCTCGAGGCCGTGACCGGCCACGTCGCCCACGGCCACGATGGACCGGCCCGACGGGAGGTAGAAGACGTCGTACCAGTCGCCGCCGAGCGGGCTGTTGCTGACCGGCCGGTACTCGGCGGCGCCGGCCACGCCGCGGATCTCCGGGAACGACTCCAGGAGGAGGGTCTGCTGGAGCTGGGCGGCCAGCCGGGCGTCGCGCTGCGCCTGCAGGATCTCCGCGTCGGTGAGCCGGGCCGCCAGCTCCTCGGCGATCTCGACCTCGTGCGGCGTCCACGGCGCCGATCGGCCCCGCACCACCTCGGCGTAGGTGGCGAACGAGGTCCGTGGCCCCAGCCGGGCGGCGCCGGCGGCGTCCTGATCGATGGGCTTGGCCGTCGGGTCGCCGGCCCAGCGCACGGTCTCGATGACCTCCGGGCGGTACCAGGTGATGGAGCCTTCGGCGGTGGCGCCGAAGGTCACGGTCAGGGCACCGGCTGCTCCGCCGGGGAGCTCGTCCCACGCCGGCTCGATGAGCCGGAGCCCGTCGGTGGCGCTGGCGGCGGCCTGGCTCCGGCTCTCCTCGATGAGGCGCTGGGTGATCTCCGGCGGGGCGACCTCGCCGATGGTGGTCGCCCACGGACCCGACCGCAGCACGGCCCCGCCCGCCTCGACCAGGTCCAGCAGCGCGGATCCCTGCTCCGCGAGCGCCTCGATCGGGGTCTGGTCGTCGGCGCGGACCAGCCCGGAGGTGAGCTGGTCGAGCCGGTGCAGGAGGTCGAGGCGGCGCTGGGTGGCCCGCCCCGACTCCAGGACGGTCAGCAGCATGGACGCGGTCCGCGCCGCCAGCTCGATCACGGTGCGGGCCGTGACCGACGGGCGCAGCGGACCGCTCACGTGGTGGCACGCCACGATGCCCCAGAGCCGGCCGGCCACCGTGAGCGACACCGACATCGATGATCGGACACCGAGGTTCTGGAGGTACCGGAGGTGGATCGGCGAGACGGCGCGCAGGCGGGCGTCGGACAGGTCGAGGTCGGCCGGGTCGAGCGACCCGACGGCGATCAGCGGCACCGGCTCGGCGTGCGAGTCCGGGATGAGGCGCAGGGGCGTGTGCTCGTACTGGGCCCGCGCCTGGGGCGGGATGTCCGAGGCCGGGAACCGCAGGCCGTCGAAGGACTCGACCCCCGGGAGCGTCTTCTCGGCGATGACCTCGCCGTGCCAGTCCTCGTCGAACCGGTAGCACATGACCCGGTCGAACCCCGTGAGGTCGGCGATGGTGCCGACCAGCCGCTGGGCCAGGTCGAGCGGTGCCGACGCGCCCATGATCTGCTCCATCGTCTGCTGGAGCTGGGCGGCGTGGGCCCGCTGGTCATCCGGGTCGCGCTCGATCTCGAGGAACGTCAGCTCCCCGGCGCGCTGGCTGGTGCACGTGCGGCGGCCGTCGGGTTCCTCCACGGTGGCGCGGTCGGTGAGCTGCGCCTGCTCGAAGGCGTGCCGCCACCGCGGCGCGAAGCCGTCGGCCACGGGTCGGCCGAGCGCGTCGGCCAGGTCGGTGCCGGTGATGTCGCCGAGGTTCGCGCTGGCGGCCACCACGGTGTGCTCGTGGTCGAGGACCAGGAGCGCCCCGTGCGGCTGGACGGCGCCGGGGTTGTGGATGGCTTCGGATGCACAGCGCCGCAGCAGCTCGTCGAGGTCGACGTCGTCCAAGGTCGGGGGTGGTCCTCTCGGGGGTCGGCCCGTCAGACGGCCCTGCCGCAAGGTCCGGTCACCGGGGCGCACGGCGGTGCGCCGCAGGGAAGGTAGCGGCGGTTGGCGAGCCGCACACCCCCTCCAAGGGGGAGATTCGCATCACCCAGCGGTGGGGTCTGCCTCCCCGTAGGCGGCAGCCGCCGAGGCGGCGACGGCCACCAGGTCGTCCATGGTGGCGTCGATCTGCTCGTCGATCTCCCGGACGTGGACGACGTCTCGATCCGCGTCCGCCACCTCCCGCTGGTGGACCAGCTCGATCAGCTCCAGCTCGATCCCGAGGGCGCGGTCTTCGGGGCAGGCCCGCCCCTCCTCCCACGGGAAGCGGTCACGGGTCTCGGTCGGTCGGGTCATCGAGAGCATCGGGGTGGGCTCCTGGATCGGGTGCACCCTTGTTCTTCCCGGAACCGGAGGGGCCTGACACGTGATCTGCGTTGCAGGTCGATGACGATCCCGCGACCGCCGCGACGGTTCCGCCCGGACGGGTGACCCGCCCTCCCCCGGCACGACGGTGCCGGGTGGGCGAGGATGGTCGGGGCCCCGACCGAGGGGCGGAGGAGGTCGTGCCGTGGACGACGAGGTCGAACGGGTCGGGGCGCGCTACCGGTCGGTGCGCCTCCGCCTCACGGCGGTGCTCGCGCCGCTGGACGAGGCGCAGTGGGACCGGCCGGTGCCGGCCTGCCCGGGATGGCGGGTGCGCGACGTCCTCGGCCACCTCCTGGGCAACGTCGAGGACGCGCTGGCCGGTCGCATCAGCGGGCCACCGACCGAGGACCAGACCCGGGAGCAGGTCGCCCGTCACGCCGACGACGACCCCGTCGCCCTCCTCCAGCAGTGGAACGAGCAGGCACCCGAGTTCGAGGACGTCCTCGATGCGGTCCCGATCTGGCCGGCGTTCATCGACGCCATCTCGCACGAGCACGACATCCGCGCCGCCCTCGGCGACCAGCGCGGGCGCGACACCGACGATGTGCTCCGGGCGGCCGAGCTGCTGGCTGTCCCGCCGCCGGGCCTGGGCCTGGTGGTGGACGGTCGCGCCTACGGCGACGACGAGGTCGACGCCCGCCTCACCACCACGTCGTTCGAGCTGCTCCGCATCCGGCTCGGCCGCCGGTCGGAGGCCCAGGTGCGGGCCATGGAGTGGGACGGCTCGCCCGACGGCCGCCTGGCCGGCCTGTTCGTGTTCGGCCCGTCGGTGCTCGACCAGGCGGAGTGACCGGAGCCGCCCGAGCTAGTGGTGCTCGTTCACGTGGCTGCTGGACTGCTGGTACGCCGTCACCGACGACGTCCCCATGATGAGGTCGGCGGCGACGGCGGCGAACAGGCCGGGGACGATGAAGTCCGGTCGCCCGGTGGCCTCGGCCACGAACATGATGGCGGCGAGCGGCACCCGGTACCCGGCGCCCAGGGCTGCGGCCACGCCGATGATGACGAACAGCGTGGGGTTCGAGACGTCGATGGCGTCGCCGGCGAACTGGCCGATGAGGGCGCCGGCCACGACCAGCGGCACGAACAGGCCGATCACGCCGCCGCCGGCCACCGACGCGACGGTGCCGACGAGCCGCACCGCCAGGATGAGGGCGAGCAGCGCCAGGCCGTGGCCCGGGTCCGTCGCCCACTCGATGGTGTTGTAGCCGGGGGTCAGGCCGACCCACTCGCCGGTGGCGGCGCGTCCGACGATGGCGGCGATGCCGATGACCACGCCTCCGACGGCGGCCGCGATCCACGGTGAGGTCCGGTCCCGGTACGCCTTGGCCCGGCGGAGCGCCGCCGCGTACATCCGCACGATCAGGCCGGTGGCGACGCCGAGCACCACGGCGCCCACCAGGTCCCGCACGTCGAACGGGGCTCGGCCGGCCACCTCCAGGAGGGGCGCGGTGCCGTTGATCACGACGAACGCGAGGTAGCCGCTGGCCGCGCCGACCAGCGACGGCAGCAGCAGGTGCCGGCCGAGGTCGTCCCGGTAGGGGACCTCGAGGGCGAACACCGCACCGGTGGCGGGGGCCTTGAAGATGGCGGCCACGCCCGCGGCGGCACCCGCCACCATCAGCGTCTTGGTGGCGCTGGGGCCGAACGCCCGGCGCAGCCACTTCTGCACCCCGGTGCCGATGCCGCTGCCCAGGTAGATGGAGGGGCCCTCGAGGCCGCCGGGCACGCCGGCGCCGAGCGAGGCCACCGCGGCGGCCAGGCGCCACGGCAGCGGCTTGAGCGGCATGTCGTCGTACTCGTGGAAGTTCTTGATGTACTCGTCGGAGGTGGACGGGCTGCCGCCGCCCCCGCGCTGGATGATGGCCGCGGCGATCAGCAGGCCGACCAGCGGCACGAACGGCACCAGCCAGAGCGGACCCTCGATGACCCGGTCCAGGATCTGGCCGACGGCGAGCCACTCGAACAGGGCGACGCCGAACCCGGTGACCGTGCCGACGATGCCGGCGACCACCACGACCTCGCGCGAGTCACGGGCGAGCTGGACCAGCTCGTCGCGGCGCTTGCGCATCGGGTCCCAGTTCATTGCATCAATGCAATAATTCTAGGGAAGGGGAGGACGATCCGAGAAAGTCAGCGCCACCCAGATCGGAGGTCGGGCTATCGGCGTTCCCACGGTCGCACACAGCCCGCATCCTGCCCGGCGCGGAGCACCGATGAGCCGATCCGCACCATGAGGTCGCCGCTGGAGGCCGTGCGCGGGCCCGTCCGCCGCCGCACCACGCTCGCCTTCGGGCTGATCGCGCTGCTGGTGTCGGCGTTCGTGGCCGCGGTCTGCTTCACCGTCACCCGCTCCACCCTGGTGCACCAGCGCGAGGACGCCGCCGAGCGGCAGGCGTTCGTCAACGCCCGTGCCGTCCGCACCGTGCTCCGCCTCGCCGACGCCGATCCGGTCGAGGCCCTGGGCCGCGCCCAGACCAGCGGCGACGGTGCCGGGCTGGTCCAGGTCGAGGGCGACTGGTTCACCAGCGCGGTGGGCGCCAGCCGCGACGACATCCCACCCGCCCTCCTCGCCGCCGCCGACCGCGGGGTCGCAGCCCGCCAGCGGATCGAGTGGGGCGGCGGCACGACGGTGGCCGTCGCCACCCCGATCGCCGACGTGGGCGCGGTCTACGTCGAGCTGGTCCCCATGGCCGACGTGGCCCGCACCCTGACGCAGCTGCAGCGGGCGCTGGTCGTGGCCGTGGTGGTCGCCACCGGGCTCGGCTCGGCCGCCGGCTGGGCCGCCAGCGGCCGGGTGCTCCGCCCGGTCCGCCGCATGGCCGACGCCGCCACCCAGATCCGGGGCGGCGCGCTGGACCGGCGCCTCGCCGCCGACGGCGACGCGGACCTGGAGCCGCTGGTGGACTCGTTCAACGACATGGTCGACGCGCTGCAGCAGCGCATCGACCGGGAGGCTCGCTTTGCCTCCGACGTCAGCCACGAGATGCGGTCTCCGCTGGCGACGATGGCGGCCGCGCTCTCCGTCACCCGTCGCCGGGTCGACGGGCAGGCCGGGCACGACGCGCTGGACCAGCTGGAGCAGGAGGTCGACCGGTTCGGGGCAATGGTGACGGACCTGCTCGAGATCTCCCGGGCCGAGGCCGGGGTGATCCAGCTCAACCTCGAGGAGGTGGCCGCCGCGGAGTTCGCGGGCCAGGTCCTCCGCTCCACCGGCAACGAGCACGTGCCGCTGGTCGACCGCTCCGAGGGGGCCCGGATCGCGCTCGACAAGCGGCGCATGGCCCAGGCCATCGCCAACCTGCTGATCAACGCGGACGGCTACGCCGGCGGGGCCACGGCGCTGACCGTCGAGGCATCGGCCGACGACGTGGTGTTCGCGGTCGACGACGACGGCCCCGGGATCCCCGACCACGAACGGGCCTACGTCTTCGAGCGCTTCGCCCGGGGCAGCACGGCGTCGGCATCGGGGACGGGGCTCGGGCTGGCGCTGGTGCAGGAGCACCTCCGGCTCCACGGAGGCCGGGCCGACGTCGGCGGTGCGCCGGGCGGCGGCGCCCGCTTCACGCTGACCCTCCCGAGGGTCCCGTGATGGGCCCGCGGGTCCGTGGGGCCGGCGTGGCGCTGGCGGCTGCTGCCGTGCTGGCCGGGTGTGCGATCGGCGCGGAGCGGGCACCACAGGAGGTGGCCGATGACCGGGTGCCCTACGGACTGCTCGACGCAGCGACGACGACCGTCACCGAGGCGGTGGGCCGGGTCGACACCGTCGTCCTGTACCTGGTCGACGACGACCGCCTCGAGCCGGTGTTCCGTCAGGTGCCCGCCGGGTCCACCCCGGCCGAGGTGCTCGACGTCCTCGTGGCGGGGCCGACGGAGGAGGAGTCCGCCGACGGCTTGACGTCGGCCGTGGCGGGGGCGCCTCCCATCGCCGGCGTCACCTCGGTCCGCGGCACCGCCTACGTGGATCTCGCCGCGGATGGCAGCGGCGGGTCGATCGAGGAGCAGCGGCTGGCCGTCGCCGAGGTCGTGTTCACCCTCACGGGCCGGCCCGGCATCGGCCGGGTGGCGTTCACGCTGGACGGCGAGCCGGTCGACGTGCCGAACGGCTCCGGCGCCCTCACCGGCGAGCCGCTGGCCCGAGAGGACTTCGCGGCGGTGGCTCCCCGACGCGGATGAGGGCCGCGCGGTGACAGCGGACGACGGGTCGGCGCACGATGGCGTGGTGGACGGCTCGAGCTCCGACGGCTGGCGATCCCGCCTTGGCGCGTGGTGGCAGCGGCACCGCCGGGTCCGGCGGGCGACGGCGATCGGGGCGTTCGTGGTGGTGGCGGGAGCGGGAGCCCTGGTGGCGGTGCTCGTCGCCGGGAGCACCTCGAAGGAGATCGGCCCGTTCGACACGACGCTCCGGGCTGCGCCGGGGCGCGGCGGGACGGAGGTCACCGTCGCCCCCTTCGGGCGCATCGACATCGACTCGCACGCCGGACCGGTCGGCCTCGACCTCCGGGTGGAGCAGCTGCGCGAGCGCGAGGCGCGGGCCATCGCCGAGGACCCGGAGGGCCTGTCGCTCGACGAGGACGCGCTGACCGCGGAGCTGCGCGACGGCATCCGGGCCCTGCTCGCCCGGGTGGCGGTCGCGGCCGTGGTGGGCGGGGCCGTGGCCGGCTTCGCCGTGTCCCGCCGCGGTCGGGGGCTCGCGGCCGGCGCCCTTGTCGGCCTGGTCCTGGTCGGTGCGTCGGCGTCGGTGGCGGCGCGCACCTGGAACGCGGAGGCCCTGAGCGAGCCCCGCTACCACGGCCTGCTGCGCTACGCGCCCGAGGCCGTGGGTGATGTGGAGGACGTCGTCGACCGCCTCAATGACTACCAGGCCCAGGTGGTGGGGATCATCGAGAACGTCCTGTCGCTGTACCAGGGTGCGACCGAGGTCCGTTCGTTCCAGCCCGACGCCAGCACCACCCGGGTGCTGCACGTCAGCGACATCCACCTCAACCCCCAGGCGTTCGACCTGATCCAGCAGGTGGCCGACCAGTTCGACGTGGACGTCGTGGTGGACACCGGCGACATCAACGATTGGGGGACCACGGTCGAAGGCCGCTTCGCCGATCGGATCGGTGCCCTCGACGTCCCCTACGTGTACATCCGCGGCAACCACGACTCGTCGGCGACCGCTCGGGCGGTGGCCGCCCAGCCCAACGCCCGGGTCCTCGACGGCTCCCAGGTGACGATCGCCGGGCTGCGCATCTGGGGCGTCGGCGACCCCCGGTTCACCCCGGACAAGTCCCGTGCGGGCAGCGGCGACGACGAGCAGCAGGTGGCGGCCGACGAGGCGCCCGAGATCGCTCGCCGGGTCCGGTCGCTGCCGGGCGCGCCGCCCGACGTGGTGCTGGTGCACGACCCGGCCACCGCGGAGGATCTCGGCGGGCTCGTCCCGCTGGTCCTCGCCGGCCACCGCCACCGGGTCCAGGAGCGGCTGCTCGGCGACGGGACGCGCCTGCTGGTGGAGGGGTCCACCGGCGGGGCCGGGTTGCGGGGGCTCCAGCGCGACGAGGCGGTCCCGCTGTCGTGCTCGGTCCTCTACTTCGACACCGAGACCGGGCGGCTCGAGGCGCTGGACCGCATCGAGGTGGCGGGGATCAACGAGGCCGAGGTCCGCATCGAGCGCGAGGTGCTCGACGACGAGCGGGCCGATCCGAGCTCGTCGAACTCGACCACGTCTTCGTCTTCGACCTCGACCAGCTCGACGTCCTCGTCCTCCACCACGGGCCCCGGACCGACGACCACGCGCCCGGGTGGGTGACGGGCCCGACCGCGCCCGCCCGATGTGGATCCGGACACCGGGGTGGGTACCGTCGGGGGCATGGATGTCGGCCCCGCAGAACTCCTCATCGTGCTGGTGATCGCCCTCGTGCTCTTCGGCGGCAAGAAGCTGCCCGAGCTGGCCCGATCCATCGGACAGGCGCGCAACGAGTTCGAGAAGGGCTCGCGCGGGGAGAAGGAGGACCCGGCGCCGGCCGAGGCGCCCGCCCTCGTCGAGGCGTCCGCTCCGGCTGGGACCGCCGACCAGGCGTAGGTCCCGGACCCTCGGTGCTACCGGGGGCAGAGCGCCCACAGGTCGAGGTCCAGCAGCACGCCGGGGGCGTACTTCCCGTCCTCGCCCCGCAGGGTCATCGATTCGTCGCGCCCGCTGGTGGCCACCAGCCGCAGGCGCAGCGCCCCGACGCCGGGCGCCGAGGTCTCCGCCTTGTCCAGCACCTCGGACCAGGCGTACACGGTGGTGCCGGCGAAGGCGGGCGACGTGTGGGCGCCGCCGTTGATGGCGGCGATGAGCTGGGCGTTGGCCAGCCCGTTGAAGGACAGGGCGCGGGCGATGGAGATGACGTGGCCGCCGTAGATGAGGCGCTGGCCGTCGGGGCGGGCCTCGGTGTTGAAGTGGACCTTGGCGGTGTTCTGCCAGAGGCGGGTGGCCATCATGTGCTCGGCCTCGGACAGGGTGACCCCGTCGACGTGGTCGATCTTCTCGCCCACCTCGTAGTCGTCGAAGCGGTGCGGCTCGCCGGCGGCGGCGAAGTCGTAGGCGGTGAGGTCCAGACCGGCCGGGATGATGAGGTCCTCGGGGGCCACCACCTTGGCCAGCTCGGGCACCACGGTCTCGGGGGCCGGGGCCTCGACGTTGCGCTTG
>CALANQ010000091.1 GCA_937926025.1 uncultured Acidimicrobiales bacterium | reverse complement strand
CTTCACCGAGCGCATCTCCGTGACGTCCGGCGAGGCCGCCCTCACCGCCGGTGCCGTCACCGCCTCGATGAGCAGCAACGGCCGGTACGTGGTGTTCGACTCCGCCACCACCCAGATCCCCGGCGACACCGACGCCAGCCAGGACGCCTTCCTCCGGGACCGGGTGCTCGGTTCCACCGAGGTGGTGAGCATCGCCAACGACGGCACCGCATCCAACCAGCCGTGCCAGTTCCCGGTGGTCAGCGACAACGGACGCTTCGTGGCCTTCCAGACCGCCGCCACCGGCATGACCGCGGTCGCCGACTCTGCCGACACCGACGTGTTCGTCCGAGACCGCACCACCGCCACCACCAAGCTCGTCAGCCTGACCGACGGCGACCAGCCCGGCAACAGCGGCGGAGCCGTCCCCCAGATCTCCGCCGACGGCACCAAGGTGGCCTTCTCCTCGGACTCGACGAACCTCGTCAGCGGGGACACCAACGGCGTGACCGACCTGTTCGTCCGCAACCTGTCGAGCAACAGCCCGACCCGCGAGAGCGTCAAGACCCTGGGCGGCCAGCCCGCCGGGCTCACGTTCTCCGCCTCCATCAGCCCCGACGGCACGGGCCTGTCGTTCAGCACCCTCGCCAACGACGGGCACCCCAACGACACCAACAAGACCTTCGACGTGTACGTCCGGACCACCTACGAGATCGGGCCGTGGAGCGACAGCACCGGCACCATCCAGGGCAGCAGCAACGACTTCTCCGGGAAGAACCTGCCCATCGGCCAGCTGGTCGCCCTGAACAACAAGGTGCTGTACGGGACCGCCACCCCGGCCTCGATCATCGATGACCTCGCGCACGGCTCCTTCGACGACGCCCGGGGCCCGGTGATGCGGCTGTACTGGGCGTTCTTCCACCGCATGCCGGACCTCAACGGCCTCAACTACTGGGTGGGCAAGTACCAGAGCGGCAAGACGCTGAAGGCCATCGCCAACGAGTTCGCCAAGAGCTCCGAGTTCAAGAACAAGTACGGGTCGCTCAGCAACGACGCCTTCATCACGCTCGTGTACCAGAACGTGCTGGAGCGCAATCCGGACTCGGCGGGCAAGGCCCACTGGGTCGGGCGGCTCGAGGACGGCGTCACCCGCGGCGAGATGATGACCGCCTTCTCCGAGTCGTCCGAGGGGATCCGCAAGATGCGCGGCGAGATCGACTCGATCCTGCTGGCCCTGGGCATGCTCCACCGCCTCCCCACCCCGGCGGAGTTCACGGGCTGGGTCAACCTGCTCGAAGGCAGCGGCGGCCAGCCCACCGAGGTGCTGGTCACCACCATCCTGACCAGCAGCGCCTACGCCCAGCGCTTCTCCACCTGACCCCGGCGGGGCCTGGGAGCAGAACGCCACGGGCGCCGTTAGGGTCGGGAACATGCCCATCACCAGCGAAGACATCACCCTGGTCGCCGATCCCGAGGACGAGATCCTCCTGGCCGGCGACACCGACGGCACCGATGGCGGCGACACCGACGGCACGGACGGTGGCGACACCGACGGCACCGATGGCGGCGACACCGACGGCACCGACGGTGGCGACACCGACGGCACCGACAGCTGACCTGAACCACCCCGACTGGCTCGTCCGGCGCCAACCGCACCCGGACGCGCCAGGACTCGCCGACCTGGTCGACGACGAGGCGCGATTCCGCGCCCACGACGTCTACCGGCACCCACGCGTGACCGGGCGGGACCGCCGACGCGACCCCGCCCGGTTCGCGCGCCCGGACCAGCTGTGGGACGACCTCCTGGGCCGGTCCACCCGCCGGCCCACGTTCCGGCTGGTGCGCGAGGGCCGCACCCTCGCCCCCAAGGCCCTCACCCGCCGGGCCCGCGTCGGCGACCGCGACCTCGACGACCTCGCCGCCCCCAACGCCATCATCAGCGGGTACCGGGGCGGCGCCACCGTGGTGCTCCAGGGCCTGCACCTCACGGACCCCGGGCTGGCTCGCTTCGCCAACAACCTGGCGCTGGAGCTGGACCAGCCCATCCAGATCAACGCCTACCTCTCCCCCGCGTCGGCCACCGGGCTCGACGTCCACTTCGACTACCACGACGTGTTCGTGGTGCAGCTCGAGGGCACGAAGCGCTGGCGCATCTGGTCGCCCATCGAGCGCAGCGTCGACCCGGTCGGCGGCAAGCACGCCATCCCCCGCCCGTCCTGGGACGAGCTCGGCGACCCGCTGCTGGACCTGGTGCTGGAGGAGGGCGACGTGCTCTACCTCCCTCGGGGCCACCCCCACGTGGCCGAGACCACCGATCGGGCCTCGGCCCACCTCACCGTCGGGCTCCTCGCGGTCACCTGGCACCGGGTGGTGCGCCGGGCCATCGACGAGGCCGTCGACGGCGGTTCGCTGCGGGGCTCGGTCCCGCTCGGGCTGCTGGGATCCGACGGCGCCGCGCCCCAGGACGACGATGACCAGCGCCGCTCCCGGCCCGACCTCGCCGACCTCGACCTGGACCTGGGGTCGCTGGCGGTCCGCCGCTGGGTGGCCGACGAGATCTGGCGGCGCCAGGCCGCCACCCGCCTCCGGCCAC
>CALANQ010000090.1 GCA_937926025.1 uncultured Acidimicrobiales bacterium | reverse complement strand
CACCTCGAGGTACCCGAGCAGCCGACCGATCATGAGCGTGGTGCGGGTGTCGAGCCGGTCGAACCCGTGGAGGTGCGCGGCCCGCGTGAGGTAGCCGAGGTTGAAGCCGACGTCCTGGAACTCAAGGTGCGACCCCACGAAGATGAACGAGCGCCCGTCGGCGAGCCGCTCGAAGAACTTCTCCCGCTCCGCGAAGCGGGCGAAGACCTCCACGTTGGCCGGTGCGTGCTGGCCGTGGAGGATCTCCAGCAGGCCGAGCGCCCGCTCCGTGTCGTCGCTGCTCAACGGGTTGGACCGCAGGAACGCCTGGTCGTGGTTGATGGCGTCGGGGCGGGGACGGGCGGTCAGCCGTTCGACCGGCACCGGTTCGAAGATGCTGGCGAACTCGACGCCGCCCACCTCCTTGGCCGAGTGGTACAGGAGCTTGTCGATCTGGCGGTGCACGCCGAACACCTCGGCCAGCTGCTCGGCCGCCTTCTCCAGCAGCGAATCAGGTCGGTGCGGCCCGAGGACCGGCTCGGTCTGGGTCATCGAGCCACCTCCCCCGGGCGTCGGACGGCGACGAGGCCGCGTCGGATCAGGGCGCGTGGGGGGTGGGCCATGTGGGTGGGACCGCGGCAGGCGCCCCCGGGTTACCTCAGGGGCCGATCACCACCACGTCCTTGCCGCGGAGCGTCCCCGCCTCCATGCGGGCCAGCCCCTGAGGTGCCTCGTCGATCGGATGGGTCCGATCGATGGGGACCGCGATCTCCCCGGCGACGGCCATGGCGGCGAGGTCGTCGAGGAAGCGGTGGTGCTCCGTGGAGACGAAGGTCATCAGGTCCTGGGAGCTCCCCACACCGCGGAGCGGGGCCAGGATCTGGCGCTGGAAGCCGCCGGTGAGCTTGCCGCCGCCCTCACCGCCCACGATGACGAGGCGACCCGTGCTGGTGAGCGCCTGGCGCAGGGCCTTGACGGGGCGGTTCCCGCCGAGATCGAGGATGACGTCGAAGGGAGCGCCGTCAGCGACCCGGAGCGGGTCACCGGCGGTGTGGTCCACCACGTGGTCCGCACCGAGCCCGGCCACGAAGAGGAGCTTGGCGGTGCTGGCCGTACCCGTGACCTCGGCGCCCGCCGCCTTGGCGATCTGGACGGCGAAGGAGCCGACGCCGCCCGACGCCCCGAGCACCAGGACCCGCTCGCCCGCCTGGACGCGGCCGTGGTCCCGCACCGCCTGGAGCGCGGTGGACGCCGAGTCGACCAGCGCGGCGGCGTGGACCACGTCCAGCCCCTCGGGCCGCAGCGCGAGCTTGTCCGCCCTGGCGACGGCGAACTCGGCGCAGGCCCCGGGCGCGTAGCCGAAGACCTGGTCGCCCACCGCGAGCCGCTCGACACCGGCGCCGACCGCCGCCACGGTGCCGGCCACCTCGATGCCCATGGCGTGCTTCGGTGCCCGGAACCCGAACCCGAACAGGCGGACCAGGTACGGCGTACCGGTGGTCAGGTGCAGGGCGGCACGGCTCAGCCCCGCCGCGGCCACCGACACCAGGACCTCGCCCTTCCCGGGGGTGGTTCGCTCGACGCGCCGCAGCCGCAGCACGTCGGCCGGCGCGCCGTAGCGGTCGGCCGTGATGGCGCGCATCGTGGGCATCGCCCCGCCGGCCGCGCCGGGTTCGTCGAGCGCTCGGGATCGGCTGGCGGCGAGCGGGGTGCTCGGAGCGGTGGTCGGCATCGGGTTGTCCTCCAGGATGTGCCTTACGGTGTAAGTCACGAACATACAGCGTAAGGTTCGAGTGCGCCACCCCCGATCCACCGGAGCCCGCCGATGCCCTCGAAGCCACCCCGCCCCCGCGCCTCGCTGAGCCGGGACCGCGTCGTCGCCGCCGGCGTCGAGCTGGCGGACCAGGAGGGCATCGAGGCGCTCAGCATGCGGAAGCTGGCGCAGTCGCTCGGGGTGGAAGCGATGTCGCTCTACCACCACGTGGCCAACAAGGACGAGCTGCTCGACGGCATGGTCGACGTGGTGTTCTCCGAGGTGCACCTGCCTGCGGCCGCCGGCCCGTGGCGAGCCGAGCTCCAGGCCCGGTGCGACTCGCTGCGGACCGTCCTGCTCCGGCACCCGTGGGCGGTCGGCCTGCTGGACTCCCGCCGCTCACCCGGCATGGCCAGCCTCGGGCACCACGACGCCGTCATCGGCTGCCTGCTCGGCGGCGGCTTCACCATCCGGCGCGCCGCCCACGCCTTCGCCACCCTCGACGCGTTCGTGTACGGCTTCGTCCTCCAGGAGCTGGCGCTCCCGATCGCCGACCACGAGGACGCCGGCGACCTGGCCGCCGAGGTCCTCGGCAACCTGCCCGAAGGCGCTCTCCCCCACCTCGTGGCCATGGCCACCGAGTACGTGTCCCGCGACGACTACTCGTTCGCCAACGAGTTCGCCCCCGGCCTCGCCCTCATCCTCGACGGCCTCGCCGCCGAGCCCGCCGCCGGCCCCTGACCCCGCCGCAACGGCCGCCGACCACCCCGACCACGCCACCACCACCGCCCCGAACCGAAGTTGGTGTGAAGATTGGGGCCCTGACCCAATCTTCACACCAACTTCGGCGGCGGGAGGGTGCGATCAGGGGGTGGTGAAGGCGGGGATGACCGTCTCGGCGAAGCGGTCGAGGGCGTCGAGTTCGAACGGGGTGCGCATGGCGAGGATCACCGCTTCGGCCCCGGCGTCGATGTACTCGCCGACCCGGTCGACCAGCTCCTGGCCCTCGCCCATGAGGACGCCGGGACGCACGAACTCCGCGATGTTGGCGAACTGCTGGCGGAGGTCGTCATCGTCCTTGGCGATGCCGACGTTGACCGTGCGGGCCACCGCCGCCGGGTCGCGGCCGACGTCCTCGCAGTGGGCGGTGAGGACACCGGACTTGCGAGCCCACTCCTCGGGGGAGATGAACGGGAGGTTCCAGCCGTCGGCGTACTGGGCGGCGATCCGGAGCGTGACCTTCTCGCCGCCGCCCCCGACCCACACCGGCAGGTGGTCCTGGACCGGCTTGGGCACGCACTGCGCGTCGGTCATCGTGAAGAACTCGCCCTCGAAGTTGGTCCGGTCCTCGTTGAGCAGCGACTGCACGCACTGGATGGACTCGCCCAGCAGGCGCAGCCGTTCGCCCGGCGAGCCGTACGGGATTCCGTAGGCCCGGTACTCGCCCTCGAGCCACCCGCCGCCGAGGCCGAGGACGGCTCGCCCGTTGCTCAGCTGGTCGATGGTGGCGATGGCGTTGGCCAGCACCGCCGGGTGCCGGAAGCCGGCGGAGTACACGAGGGAACCGCACCGGATCCGCTCGGTGGTGACGGCGAGCGCCGCGTGGCAGGACACGGACTCGAGGCCGTCGGGATCGCCCGATCCGTCAGCGGCGTAGAAGTGGTCCCAGATCGACGCCCAGTCGAAGCCGAGGTCCTCGATCCGCTTCCAGAGCGAGATCAGCTCAGCGGTGGATGTCCGCTGCAGACCCGTGTGAACACCGAACCAGGGGGAGGAAGCCATGCGACGCATGTTCGCGTGACCGACGCCGCCGTGCCTCCAGCGCCCTCACCGACCACTTCTCGGAAGTTTCGCCACTTATAGCTGCCACGGCTATAAGTGGCGAAACTCGGTATCATCGCGACGTGGACCCCATCCGGAACCCATTCACGCCCGGAGCCGGGAGCAGGCCGCCATTGCTGGTGGGCCGCGACCGCGAGCTCGAAGTGATGCGGGTGGCGATCGGCCGCCTCGCCCTGGGGCGCTTCGAACGGTCGGTCCTGCTCACGGGATTGCGCGGCGTGGGCAAGACCGTGCTGCTGAACGAGTTCGGCCGCATGGCCCACGATCAGGGATGGGTCCACGCCCACCTCGAGGCGACCGAGGACGTTCGCGCTGCGACGGCCATCGCCGCCCTGGCCCGGAGGATCCTTCTCGATCTGAGCCTCCGGGAACGATCGAAGGAGCGTGCACGGCGTGCTCTCGGCGTTGTCCGGAGCTTCATCAAGGTGCACGTGCCCGTGGACGCGGACTCGAGCCTGACCATCGATTTCGAGGCTCGGCCCGGTCGCGCCGATTCCGGCGAGCTCGACGGTGACCTCGCCGGCCTGTTCACCGAGCTCGGCGAGACGGCGGACGCAGCCGGGTCTGGTGTGCTGCTGACGATCGACGAGCTCCAGTACCTGGCTCAAGCCGAGTTCGCCGCGCTCATCGTCGGGCTGCACCGGGTCTCGCAGCTCGGCCTCCCGATCGTGGTCGCCGGCGCCGGTCTTCCGTCACTGCCCGGCCTGGCGGGCGAGGCCCGCTCGTATGCCGAGCGCCTCTTCCAGTACGTCGACATCGGCTCGCTCGAATCCGAGGATGCAGCCCGGGCGCTCACCGAGCCGGTCGAGGAAGAGGGCGCGAGTTGGAGCGAGGAAGCGGTGGCCCGAGTCCTTGCAGACACCGAGGGCTACCCGTACTTCCTCCAGGAGTTCGGCAAGCAGGCGTGGAACCGGTCCGACGGACCCACCATCACGGCGAAGGACGTGGCCGATGCTGCGGTGATCGCCCGTGACCAGCTGGACAGCGGCTTCTTCCGAGCGCGCATCGACCGGGTGACGGATTCGGAGCGCCGGTACTTGCGAGCGATGGCCTCGCTCGGCGGATCCGGGCCGTACCGGTCCGGCGATGTCTCGGGGGCGATGGGCCGCAAGACCACCCAGACGGCGTCGGTGCGAGATGACCTCATCAAGCGCGGCCTCTGCTACTCGCCTCGGTACGGGGAGATCGCCTTCACCGTCCCGATGTTCGACGACTTCATCCGCCGCACGATCGGCATCTCCAAGGAGCGGTAGCAAACCTCTGGGGAACGTGCGACCGGGGCGCGGTCACGCTGATCCGACCGGATCGACGCACACCGATCGGGTGCCAGGACGAGCGGTCACTGCTAGCCCGGCGGCGAGGAGGGCGAAGGCGGTCGCCGCATCGACCGGGCCGAGATCGGCGACGGGCCATGCCCACCACGCCGCGCTCCCGTCCGGTCCGGCGCCGAGCAGCGCAGCCGCAACGAAGTAGGCGCTGACGATGGCCGAGGCGGCGGCAGCGCCAACAAGACAGCGGAGCAGGAGCGCCAGTCCGACCAGGCCAGCCACATCACGAGCGGGTGCCAAACCGGACAGCCCCTGTGCCCACAGCACGGGGAGGAACCCGACGAACGTCCCGACGACGGTGCCGGCGGAGAGACCGGCCGACAGTCGGCCGTTCGAACGGACGGTCGTGACCCTCACCGGCCGACCGTCGTCGACGGACAGGGAGGCGCAGACGGCGCCCGCCACGACGACCGGCCACCACAGGACCAGAGGGACGGCGACACCGGCACGGAACGGACTGGCGACCGCACCCTCGAACGCGATGCGCACCTCAGCGAGCCACGCCACCGCGCAGCCGATCACCACGGCCAGCACCGGGAGATGGATCCGGTGGGCCCGCAACCACCAGGTCACGAAGGCACGGGGATGAGGTCGGCAGCGCACGGGTCGGCGCGCTCGACCGCCCCGAGCCAACCGACCTGGGCATCGTGGTCGGCGGCACGAAGCCGGTCGAGGTCCGCCCTGAGCGCCGGGTCCGTCCGGGCCTCGACCACGGCTGGCTCCACCCCGCCCTCGATCGTCAACCAGGCGACGGCGACCAGCTGGGAGACGTAGATGTCGCCGACACCGTCAGGGCAGGACGGCTGGGGAACGACGCCCGACGCCATCGCCTGGACGATCTCGTACCGGGTCGGGTGCTCCCACACCTGGAGCCTCGCCACCCGATCCGACGTCAGATCCGACGACCGCGGCGAGAGCCGCACGGGGGCCTGCAACCCGAGCGCCGACCAACGGGAGGCGACGCCCTCGGCGATGGTAGCGATGCGGTCCAGGTCGTCGGACTGCTCCGGCCACACGCACACCTCGGGGGTGCCGGTGCACCGCACCGTCCCCTCCCGCGGCGCGGTCGGCTCCGCTGCCAACCGATCCACCATCGGGATCGCCACCACCGCCGCGAGCACGACCACGGCGACCGCCGCGACCCCAGCAGCCGGCCGCCGCGAAGCCCAGACGGCGAGGAGCGCGGCGATGAAGGCGGCCACGGGGACGAGGACCATGGCCCGCACCGCACCGCGGTCGAGCGCGCTGCCCGGTGCGCAGCACTGGCCGAGCGTCCCGGTCAGGTGCCGCAACCACAACGGCTCCATCGCCGGCGGGTAGACGAGTGCCAGGTAGGAGCAGACGAGCACCGCAGGCAGGGCGAGCTCGGCGCGCACCCACCACCCCACCGCAAAGCCGATCGCGACCCAGCCGGTGATGGTGCCGGCGGCGATGACCAGCACCTGCGGCTCGAACGGAACCGATCGCCCCGCCGCCGTGGTCACCCCCACGACGATCAGCTCGTAGGCCACGATCTGCACGGCCGCGGTGAAGGTGATGTCCCACACGGCGGGGGCGCCGACCGCCCGCCGCCACGGGCGGGAGCGCCAGCCGCTGCGCCGCCACCGACCGGCCTTCCAGGCCGCCGCGGCGGCACCGAGTGGAGCAAGGATGATCACCGCTTCGTGCGGGTAGACGGCGATCGCGAGCGGGTAGGCGGTGGGCAGCGGCTCGTAGGCCACGGCGACCAGGTACCCGAGCACCAGCGAGACCGGGAGCAACCGGAGCGCAGGCTCCAGTCGCGCCCGCGACGCCATCCGTGCCCCCGGGCCCTCCTTCACCCTGACGCCCCGACGATGGACCGGTAGGCCGACCCGGCTCGCAAGGCGAAGTCGCCGCGGCCATCACCGGCACCGGCACCGGCACCGAGGAAGTCATCGACCGAGCCCGAGAAGCGCAGGCGCCCGCCGACGAGCACCGCAACGGAATCGAAGGCGGTGGCCAGATCCTCGACGAGGTGCGTGGCCACGATGACCTGGCACCGCTTCCCGAGCTGGCCGATGAGCTCCAGCACCTCCGTGCGCTGAACCGGATCGAGCCCGACGGTCGGCTCGTCGAGGAGGACAGCCGATGGATCTGCGGCGAGGACCTCGGCGATCCCGAGGCGGCGGAGCTGCCCGCCGGAGAGGTGATGGCAACGCACGTCGGCATGGTCGAGGAGCCCGACGGCATCGAGCGCCTCGCCGGCGGCGCGCCAGGCAGCCCCGCGCCGTCGGCCCTGCATCCAACCGGCCAGCGCGGCTTGCTCCCGGGCGCGGAGCCCGGGCATGGCTTGGACCGACTGGGGCATCCAGGCCACCGCGCCTGGCCGAACCGTCGTTCCGTCCACCAAGACCCTGCCTGCTTCGGGACGCCGAGCGCCGCAGGCCAGGGCGAACAGGGTCGACTTCCCCGCACCGTTCGGACCGAGCAGGGCCGCCACCCGACCGGGCCGCCAGGTCACCCCGTCGATCGCTGGCGGTCGACGCCAGCGGTACGAGAAGCTGACGTCCTCCAGGGCGATCGCCCCGTTCAGTAGACCACTCCGACCTCCGACGCGGACACCTTGTCCGGTGCCTGCGTCGAGCCGTTCACGTGCGTCAAGGTGAAGTGGTAGCTCCCACCGACCTGCGGAGCCCAGCTGTGGGTGACCTTCCGCGCATGGCACGCGTAGTCCTGCCGTCCGAGGTTCTTGTCCGGCAGGTAGACGGGCGTCTCCTTGGTGAGCTGGATCCGCAGGGTCACCGACAGGCTCGGGTTGGCCCTCCGACGGCAACCGTCCAGCGCGATGTAGGTGCGGTTCGCGTCCCGGGCCGAGTCGTTCCAGGTGCGCGAGCTGGTTCCCGGCAGCCAGTCTCGGAAGTACGAGGTGAACCCTCCGCCAGCCAGCGCCGGTTGGCCGCACAGGACCACCAGCAGCACGACGGCGGTCGCCCCGACTGCCCTGCGATGTCGATGCACCTCATCACCCCGTTCCTCGATGTGCGATCGAGCTCCGATCGCACGGGCCAGTTGCTGTGGTCCGGGGTGGAGGACCTGACGGAGAGGATACAGCGACGATTCGTATTGTCAACGGTCGAGCGGAGCCGGCGGCCGGCTCGTCCCTGCGGTCAGGCCCAGTAGTCGATGCCGGCCATCTCGGCGTAGCGGTGGCGGAAGGCCTCGCTGTCGAGGAAGAAGGCGTCGATCACGTCGTCGCCGTGATCGGCTTGGAGCTCGGCGAGGTGCTGGGCGTCGCCGACGAGGTGGCGCAGCGGCGGGGCGTCGGCGGCGACCGCGTCCGCGATGACGTCGGCGACGGTCTCGGCCGGCACGCCGCTGTTCATCAGCTGGTGCGACAGGACCTTGAGGAGGAAGTCCCGGGCCGCCGGGTAGGGCGTGTCCTCGGGCGGCGGCGGGTTCTTGCCCCAGATCGGGGTGAGGATCGTGCCGGCCTGGATGGCGATGACCCGGATCCCGTACTCGGCGACCTCGGCCTGCAGCGACTCGCTGATCCCCTCGACCGCCATCTTCGTGGTGGCGTACGGAGCCATCAGCGGCGGCGACTGGATGGCCGACGACGACGAGATGTTCACGATCCGACCCGACCGGGCCTCCCGCATGCCCGGCAGCACCTGCTGGATGCAGCGCACGACGCCGAGCACGTTGGTGTCGAACATCGCCTGGTACGTCGCCAGCGGGGTCTCCTCGACGCTGCCGGCACCGGTGATGCCGGCGTTGTTCACCAGCACGTCGACCGGCCCCTCCGCCTGGATCGCGGCGAACGCGGCCGCCACCGACTCGTCCGAGGTGACGTCGATCCGGACGGACCGGACCCCGTCGTGCCCGACGCCGGCTGCCGCCTGGTCGATGGCCGCCAGCCCGTCGGCCGACCGCGCCCCGGCCCACACCTCGAACCCGTCGGCGGCGAGCCGCAGCGCGGTGGCCAGCCCGATCCCCGAGTTGGCCCCGGTGACAACAGCCCGCTTCGTCATGACATCCCCTCGGTGTGATCCGTGAACACGGCGACCCTAGGACGCAGCGCACCGGTCGACGGCTCGATCCACCGCGCCCGGACCGGGCAGCACCCGCCGAGACGCATCAGCGCAGGTGGCGGTGGACGGCGGCCCAGTGCTGGAGGACGCGGCGCGTCGGGCCCGACGGCCACAGCTGGGCCCAGTGCAGGAGCGGAGCGGGCTCCGGCGGGACCGCCGACGAGGCCGACCGGAGGACCTCCACGAACCGGCGGAGCACAGCGGCATCGCCCCGGCCGCAGCGCACGAACGGGACGTCATCGCGCACCACCAGCCCGGGGAGCACCAGCCACGCGGCGATGGCGGCGAAGTCGCCTTCGACCTCGAGGTCGGCGTGGCCCGTGGCCGACCGGCTCCGCAGCACGCCACGCTCGAGGTGCAGGTCGAACACCAGCGGCCGCACAGCGAACGGCGAGTGCGAAGCGTGGAAGCGGAGGGTGGCGGTGCGCCCGGTGGGCACATCGACGGGCACCTCGGCGGGAACACCCCACACCCGGACCGGGGGAGCACCGCGGACCGAGATGGTCGTGGCGTCGGCCAGCGCGCCCGCCGACCAGGACGAGTCGAAGTCGCCGCCGTCGGCAGCTCGGGTCCGCCGGATCGAGATGTCCGGCGCAGACGCCAGCGCGACCATCGTCCGCACGGTGGACCGATCGATGCCCGCCTCGCCCAGCTCGTAGGTCAGACCGGTCGACTCGTGGCGGACGACCAGCGACGCGACGCCCCGCGTCGGCGCACCCGCGGAGAGCATTCGGTTCACGGGAGATCCTTCGCGCCGTCACGCCCGGAGCTGGGCGCGTCACCTGCCGATGCGACGGGTCGCGCCGCCGCCGGGGCCGGTAGGTCACGGGGAGTGGTGCGATCCGCCCGAGCGAGCAGCCTCCCGCGCCGCTCGCTCTGCTCCTAGGAGTACCCGTCGACCGCGACGCCGGTCAAGATCCGCTCGCCGGGTCCGGATCAGTCCCCCGCGAGGACGGCGGCGAGCCGGGCCCGGGCGACGGCCACCGCGTCGGGGAGGGTGGCCTCGTAGTACGGGATGAACGGCACGGTCTGCTCGATGACCCAGCCCCGGGCGCGGGTCCACGTGGCGTCGTCGACACCCAGCCGGTCCCACAGGCGGCCCCGAGCACCGGCCGACAGCGACCACGCGATCATCAGCTCGCAGGCCGGGTCGCCGACCCCCGTCGGGCTCCAGTCGATGACCCCGGCCAGCCGCCCGTCCCGCAGGACGACGTTGCCGGGCAGCAGGTCGCCGTGGACCCACACGGGCGGTCCGGGCCACGGGTCCGCCGCCACCGCGTCGGACCAGAGCTCGGTGGCTCGCTGGGCGTCGATCTCGTGCGCCAGGTCCGCGATGCACGCCCGCACCCACTCGTCGTGCACCGCCAGCCCCCGACCGCGCTTGCCGGGCTGGGGCGCGCCGGCCGGGTCGACCGACTGCAGGGCGAGCAGGAACCGGGCCAGGTCGTCCGCCAGGTCGAGGTCGTGCCCGTCCGACCCGCCGAGCATCGTCGCCAGCAGGTCGGTGCCAGCGATCCACGGCGACACCAGCCACCGGAACGGGTAGCCGTGGCCCGGCTCCCCGGTCGCCACCGGCACCGGCACCTCGACCGGCAGGTGCGGCGCCAGCACCGGAAGCCACGTGGCCTCCCGATCCACCTGCTGCTCCGCCCACCCGATGCGCGGGAGCCGCAGCACCAGGTGGTCGCCCAACCGGAAGACGGCGTGGTCGGTGCCGGTGGACGCGACCCGCCGGATCGACAGCTCGGCCAGGTCCGGGAACCGGTCCGCCAGCAGCCGGCGGGCCAGCCGGGCGTCGACCGGGACCTCGTCTGCGTGCAGCCGCACCCCCACCATCCCGCCAGCCCACCCCACCGGCGGCGGCCCGACCAACCGAGATTCGGGTCAGAGGCGGGAGATGCGGCGGGCGTACTCCGAGCTGCGCTGGAAGCCGGTGACGAGCTGGTCCAGGTTGGTGCGGGCGACCTTGGCCACCCAGTACTTCCAGCCGTTCGGGTCCGGCGCCCGGCCGAGCATGCCGTGGTACACCATCGCCACGTTGACCTGGGCGGTGAGGTGCTTCACCCCGGCTGGGCCCTGCGCGTGCTGGACCACCAGGGCACCGCGGGAGGTGCCCGTCGAGAGCGCCCGCAGCGCGGCGGTGCGCTCCATCGACGTCGGGGTACGGCCGTACGCGTGCTGCCACAGGCGGG
>CALANQ010000089.1 GCA_937926025.1 uncultured Acidimicrobiales bacterium | reverse complement strand
AACCAGCCGGGGAGCGCCACCGCGTGGAGGCACGCCCACACCTGGAGGCCGAGCCGCTGGGCAGCTTCCAGCACCTCGCGGGCGTGCTCGACGGCGGCCCCGTCGCGCTGGCCGGTGACCGGCTCCAGCCGCGCCCAGTCCAGCGAGAGCCGCACGTCGTCGTGGCCCAGTCCCGCCCGCACCTCGAGCGCATCGACGTCGTGCGCCAGGTCGGGTGCAGGGGCCGGTCGCTTCCCGGCGGCGGCCCGCGCCGCCGCGACGTCCGAGGTCGGTCCCGGGCCGCCGAGCAGCGGCGAGCGGGAGCCCCAGCGGAGCGCGTGGTCGGACGGCATGCGGGCATCCTCGCCGACCCGGGCCGGTTTGCGCGAAGCGGGCGTAGCCTCGGGAGCGTGCTGCGCCGCCGTTCGAACGCCCCGAAGGTCCGGTACTCGCGCTGGGACGGCACCCAGGTCGGCTTCGAGCTCGACGCGGACTCCGTGCTGAACGAGATCAACGACGACCTGCTCTACCACGGCGACCTGAACGCCGCGCTGCGCCGGCTCATGAACACCGGGTTCGAGGACCGCAACGGGGAGCACATCTCCGGCATGCGCGACCTCATGGAGAAGCTGCGCCAGAGCCGCCGGGAGCGCCTCGAGCAGTACGACCTCGGGGGCGTCTACGACGACATCGCCGAGCAGCTCCGCGAGGTGGTCGACATGGAGCGGTCATCGCTCGACGACCTCCAGCGGGCCTCCGCCGAGTCCGGCGACCAGCGCCGCAAGGAGGTCACCGACGACGCCGTGAACGAGCGCCGCATGGAGCTCGACCTCCTCCCGCCCGACCTGGCGGGCATGGTCCGCGAGCTCGGCGAGTACGACTTCACCAGCTCCGAGGCCCGTGAGCGCTTCGAGGAGCTCACCCAGCAGCTGCGCGAGCAGCTGGCCCAGCGGTGGTTCAACCAGATGGCCGGCGCCATGAGCGACGTGTCCCCCGAGGCGCTCGCCCGCACCAAGGACATGCTGGCGGAGCTCAACCAGATGCTCCAGGACCGCGCCGCAGGTCGGGAGCCCGACTTCGACGGCTTCATGGAGCGCTACGGCGACTTCTTCCCCGAGAACCCCCGGGACCTCGACGAGCTGCTGGAGCTGATGGCCCAGCGCATGGCGGCCATGCAGGCCATGCTCAATTCGATGACGCCCGAGCAGCGGGCACAGCTCCAGGGCCTGTCGGAGCAGCTGCTCGAGGACATGGACCTGCGCTGGCAGATGGACCAGCTCTCGGCCAACCTCCAGCAGGCGTTCCCGGACCTGGGTTGGAACCGCCGCTACGACTTCGAGGGTCAGGACCCGCTCGGGTTCGCCGACGCCGCCCAGGTCATGAACGAGCTGGGCGACCTCGACCAGCTCGAGCAGCTCATGCGGGGGGCTGCCAACCCCGGGGCCCTCGCCGAGGTCGACCTCGAGCGGGCCCGCCAGCTGATCGGCCCCGAAGCGGCCGAGAGCCTGGAGAAGATGGCGGAGCTGGCCAAGATGCTCACCGACGCCGGGCTCATCGAGAACCGCGAGGGCCGCTACGAGCTCACCCCGGCCGGTCTGCGCCGCATCGGCAAGCACGCCCTCAACGACCTGTTCTCCAAGCTGGCCCGCGACAAGCTCGGCCAGCACGAGCTGACCCGCACCGGGCTCGGCCACGAGCGGTCCATGGACACGAAGCCCTACGAGTTCGGCGACCCGTTCAACCTGCACATCGAGCGCACCATCCGCAACGCCGTCGCCCGCAGCGGCGGCGGCACGCCGGTCACGCTCTCGCCGGACGACTTCGAGATCGAGCAGACGGAGCTGTCGGTCCGCTCGGCCACGGTGCTCATGGTCGACCTGTCCCTGTCGATGCCGATGCGGGACAACTTCCTCGCCGCCAAGAAGGTGGCGATGGCGCTGCACTCGCTCATCTCCAGCCGCTACCCGCGGGACTACCTCGGCCTGGTGGGCTTCAGCGAGGTCGCCCGCATCATCGAGCCCCGCGAGCTCCCCGAGGTCAGCTGGGACTACGTCTACGGCACCAACATGCAGCACGGCTTCCAGCTGGCCCGCAAGCTGCTGTCGCGGGAGCACGGCACCAAGCAGATCATCATGATCACCGACGGCGAGCCCACCGCCCACATCACCGCCAACGGCCACCCGGTGTTCCACTACCCGCCCACGCAGGAGACGGTGGACGCCACCCTCACCGAGGTCATGCGGGCCACCCGGGAGGGCATCCGGATCAACACGTTCATGCTCGATGCCACCGCTCACCTGCAGCAGTTCATCGAGCGGCTCACCGAGCTCAACCGGGGCCGGGCGTTCTTCACCACGCCCGAGACCCTCGGCGACTACGTCCTGGTGGACTTCCTGGAGTCCCGGCGGGCCATGTCCCGAGCCGGCCGCCGCCGCGCCGGCTGAGGCGGGCTCAACCGGAGACGTCGATCGAGGGGCTCAGGTCCACCAGGACCGCAGCCCCGGAGGCGTCGCGCAGGACGGTGATGCGGGATTCGATCTCCGGCTGGTCGGCCGCCACGTTGAGCCAGTGGGCCCCTATGTCGTGGGTCGTCACGGCCACGCGCTGGGTCACGCCGTCGGTGCGGTACCAGATGCTGCCCTCGACGGCCCCGGCGACCACCGGCAGCCCCAGCGTCGTCTTGGGGTCCGCCGCCCCGATCGGCGTGGCGTTGCTCCCGCCGAAGTCGCGGCACGCACCCCGGGTCTTGGCCTCGGTGACCTTCCAGGCCCCGAGGTCGGGATCGTCGTAGACGGTCAGGTCGACGAGGCGGCCTCCCGGCAGGCGCACGATGACGTAGGCCCCGTCGAGATCGCCGAGCTCGACGTCACCCACGGCCCACTGGATCCCGAGCGCCGAGGCCAGCGCCTCGGCGGCGTCGGCCGGCGTGGCGCCGGTCCCGATGACGTCGTCGACGGCGGTGGCGGCTGCTGCCGGCACCTCGTTCGGGAACCCGCCGAGCTCCGGCATGCGGAACGCTCCGGCCTCCTTGCAGCCGGGTGACTCCGAGGCCGGGGGAACCTCGCGCATCTTCTTCTCCATCACCTCGGCCTTCTCCTTCGGCGTCAGGTCCTCGAACCCCTCCATGTCCGGGTCGCTGGGGCCGGCCAGGCTGGTCATGGCCAGGCCGGTGACGGCGCCGGTGGCCTCGTCGGTGACGCGGACGGTGAGCTCCAGGTCCCCCGATGCGGTCATCGGGATCGAGAACGGTTCGCCGATGGGCACGGTCGCCGTCACGGGCTCACCGTCGCTGGTGCGGTCGGCGGCATCGGGCTCGAGCAGCGGCATGGCGAACCGTCGGGTCAGGTCGGCTCGGCTCGTCGTGCCGTCCCGTCCGATGTCGTCGGGCGCGGTGATCTCGCCGGTGAGCTGTCCGGTGTCGTAGCGGACGCCGTCGAGGTCGATGCCGTCGATGGTGGCGCCCACCACGTCGGACGCGTCGGCGGCGGGTCGAACCCACACGGTGTTCGCGGTGGTGGTCGGGTGGTCGCCTCGTCGGGTCCACGCCACGGGCACCAGCTCGGTCCCCTGGTGGGCCACCGCCTGGCCGACCTGGAGGTCGATCTGGTCCTGCAGCGCCGCATCGGTGGCTCTCGAGCCGTCGCCCAGCCGCACGCGGAGGAAGTCGAGCGCCACCGCCTCGGGGTCGGTGGCGCCCTTGGTGTGGAAGAGGACGGCGGTCGGTCCCGACCGGACGGACGTCGGCACCGTGGGTTCTGTGGTCACGACGTGATCCGGCGTGGACGGCCCGTTCCCCGTGGCCACCACGATCGCCACCACCAGGGCCGCGCACGCAGCGGCTGCGCCGACGATGGCCCACCGCCGACGGGGGAGCCGCCCGGCCCGCGTCGCGTCGACGCGATCGACGTCGGGCAGCGCCGGCGCCGGTCCGGTGACCATCCCCGCCCGGTCGGCGAGCAGGCTGCGGAGCCGACCTTCGAGATCAGCATCGGTCAGGTGGTCGGGGTCGGTCATGGCGTCATCTCCCGGCGGAGGTCGCGCAGGGCGCGGTGGATGAGGGTGCGGACGGTCGCCGGCCGGCAGTCGAGGAGGTCGGCGATCTCGACGTCGGGCAGGTCGAGGTAGAAGCGCAGGACGATGGCCCGGCGCCGCCGACCGTCGAGGCGCCCGAGCGCGTCCCACAGCTCGTCGGGGTGGTCCTCGCTGGTGGCCGCCTGCTGGGCTTCGGCGGCGCCGGGCTCGTGCCGGCGGACCACCTGCTGGTGACGGCCCCAGTCCCGCGTGGCGTTGACCACCGAGGTGCGGAGGTACCCACCGGGGTTGTCGATCTGGTCCCAGCGCGCCCGGACCGCCACGAAGGCGTCCTGCACCAGCTCCTCGGCGACGGCCCGATCTCCCGTGAGCAGGTACGCGAGCCGGGTCAGATCGACCCACTGCTCGCGGTACCGGTCGACGAGGGCGGCGGGCCAGACGGCCTCGGCGTCATCGGTGGTCATCGAACTCGGCATCGGGGTGTTGACGGCGCACCCCGGCGATCTGTTCCCAGCTTTCCCGCAGCCGGATCGGGGTCAGGACGAGCGCAGGGTCTTCGAGCGGCGGCGCGGCCGCGGTTTCACGGCGATGCGGCGGACCACGAAGTCGCCGATGGCCGCGGCCAGGGCCTCGGGCTCCTCGACGGGCAGCGTGTGGCCGGCGTCGGCGAAGGTGACCAGCTCGCTGCCGACCACGGCGTGGTGGATGGCCTCGGAGCAGCGCGCCGGGGTGAACACGTCGGCGCCCGCGGCGCACACCAGCGCGGGCGTGGTGATGTCCGGAAGCAGGTCCGTGGCGTCGTGCGCCCGCATGGCCGCCGCCATCAGCACCAGCACGGCCGGATCGACCGACCGGACGTGCAGGAGGTACGGGTGCAGGTCCTCCTTGGTGGCCTTGGGCCCGGCGGCCCGGAGGAGGCGGGCGCCGAAGTGGCCGACGGACGCGGGGCCGATGGTGGCCCAGACGGGCGCCAGGACCTCGGGAGCCATCCGCACGATGGCGGCCCCGATGGGGAACGTGAGGTCGCCGAGCGACGTGCCGTAGAACGTCTTGGCCGGATTGGCCGCGGTGCCGGCCACCAGCACCAGCCCGAGCACCCGGTCGGGGATCTGCCGGTACACCTCCAGCGCCGTCTGCACGCCCATGGAGTGGCCGACGACGACGCAGTCGCGCACCCCGGCGTCGTCGAGGACGGCCACCAGGTCACGGGCGATGCGGGGCATCGAGACGTCGTCGATGGACAGGTCCCGGGCGCCGCGGCCCGGGTCCCGCGGCAGCCCCGATCGGCCGTGCCCGCGGGTGTCCGGGAGCAGGCAGGGGTGCCCGGCGGCCTCGAGCAGGGGGAGCAGCTTCCCCCAGTAGGCGTCGCTGCACGACCAGCCGTTGGCGAAGAGGATCGGGACGCCGGGTCCGTCGTGGTTGCGGTACGTGTACGCGATGGGGGTGCCGTCGTCGGCGACGACCCGGCGCTCCTTGGCGAAGAGGGCGTAGCCCTCGTCGGAACCGGGGGCCGGTTCCCACGGTGCGTCGATCCGTTCGGTCATGGTCTCCCTCGTTGCCTGCCGCAAGGTTCTGCTTGCGCGAACGTCCGCCAGCGGCGAAGATCACACCAATGTAATTCCACACATGGCATGCATCTTCTGCGGATGTGAGCCGTGCGGCGACCGATCGTACGGGCGCCGACCGCACCGGGACGACTCTGGGGGTCAGCCCATGAACGAGACCATCGAACCAGCAGACGCCAAGGGTTGGCAGGACTTCGCCAACTGCCTCGGCGTCGACCCCGACCTCTTCTTCCCCGAGCGTGGCGCGTCCACGCGCGAGGCCAAGGAGGTCTGCAAGGGCTGCGTGGTGCGCGAGGACTGCCTGGAGTACGCGCTGGGCAACGGCGAGAAGTTCGGCATCTGGGGCGGCCTCAGCGAGCGCGAGCGCCGTCGCATCCGCCGGCAGCGGGCGCTGGCCCGCCGCACCGCCATGGAGGCCGAGGCCGCCGCGGCGGACACCGCCACCGCCTGATCCGTCAGCGTCCGCGCTGGCGCCGCGCCTCGATGGTGCGGTCCGGACCGAGGTCCAGCTCGACCCAGCGAGCAGGATCCTCTCCCTCCAGGACGCTCCGGGGCACGAGGCCCACCAGCTCGCAGCGGTCGACTGCGGCGTGGGCGGCCACGGCATCGACCACGGCACCGGGTCCCGTGGTGGCAGGGTCGATCAGGTTCATCGAGACTTGGACCGCGTCGCCCACCTGCAGGCCGAGCGCCCGGACGCTCGGGCTCCGCACCGCAGCGGCGATGCCCTTCGCCTGGGCCAGGTCCGCGCCGGCGAGCCACACGTTGTAGGCCACCAGCAGCGGGCGGGCGCCGACGGCCACCGCCCCAGCGGTGGGGTGCGGGGTGGCGGGGCCGCAGTCGGGGCGGAGCACGTCGAAGGCGCCGCGCCGGATGTCGGGGAGGGTCCGTTCGGGCCCGTACCGGAAGCACGGCAGCGCCAGGTCCCGGCCGGCCCACGCGCAGAAGGCGTCTCGGGCGGCGACGGCGTCCTCGGGCGACGACCCGTCGAGGGCCACGAACGGCACCACGTCCACCACCCCGATGCGCGGGTGCACGCCGTGGTGGTCCCGGATGTCCAGCCGCTCGACGGCGGCTCGGGCGACGGCCCGCGGGGCGGCCTCGCCGAGCAGCGTCAGGACCGAGCGGTGGTGGTCCGGATCGGTGTGGACGTCGAGGAGGTCCTCGCCGGCTGCCTCGGCGATGGCGTCGATCACGCCACGGTCCCGTCCCTCGCTGATGTTCACCACGCACTCGAGCACGGACCCAGTCTCCCGGACCTGGGAGGTTGCGGAGAATTCACCGGCCGACGTGGTGGGGCGGGCGGGGAAGGGTTACGGTGAACCCATGAACCTCGGTCCGACCGAACTCATCATCGTCCTGGTGATCGTCCTCGTCCTCTTCGGCGGCGCCAAGCTGCCCAAGCTGGCGAAGTCGCTCGGCGAGGCGCAGCGCGAGTTCAAGAAGGGCTCGGAGGAGGGCGCATCGTCGAACTCGGCTTCGACGGCTGCGGACTCCGACAAGCCCGCAGATTCCGGCCCCGTCGCCTGATCAGGCGGTGGCCGCCGCCTCCTGGCGGCGCCGCCGCAGGATGCGTCGACGCTCCCGCTCGGAGGAACCGCCCCACACCCCGTGGTCGATGCGGTTCTCCAGGGCGTACTCGAGGCACTCGGCCTTGACCGGGCACTCCGCACAGATCTGACGGGCGACGTCGACGCCGGCTCCGTCGCTGGGGAAGAACGCCGCCGGCGGGTAGTACCGGCAGGGGCCTTCGCGCATCCACTCGAGCTCGACCTCGTCCATCGGTGACTCCCTCCGGGGCCGTAGCCCGCGTTCGTCCATGAGGCACCGTCATGGTTCCCCGCGGGCCGTGCAGATTCCGTGCAGACGCGGTGGAGATCCGGCCAAAACGTGCTTGCATTGGCGAGATGGGCATCCGACGGTCGAACGCCGAACCCCCGCAGCAGCGGTCGGCTGCGTTCGATCCCTGGGCGCCCCGATCGGCAGCGAGCGCCGGCCCGGCCGGTGCGCTGCCCCGGTCCACGGGGTCGCCGACCCCCTTCGGGCCCGGCTCGTCCGGAGCCGGCTCGTCCTCGTTCGGCGCCGGGACCCCCTGGCCTGCGGCGGCGCCCACCGCGCCCTCCGCGCAGCTGGGCGGCCGGGCGCCGGTGGCCGACGATGCCCGCCCGCCGGGCGCGCCTTCGGCGCCGCCCACCGCCTGGCCGGACCCGCGGCTCCCCGTCCCGACCTCGCCGTCCGGTGGTGACCGGCCGCGCCGCACCGCGCTGTACTCGTTCGTGGCGTTCCTGCTGGGAGCCACGCTGGTCGGCGCCGTGTTCGCCGCGTACGCCGCTGGCGACAGCCGGGATGAGAAGGCCGCCAGCACCACCACGACCACGCGTCCGCTGCGGTCCGAGGAAGACCTGGACATCCAGAAGATCCTCGACATCGCCCGGCCGTCGGTGGTCACCATCCAGACCGGCAGCGCCGACAGCATGTTCGGCGGCGCCGGCACCGGGGTGATCATCGAGGACGGTCTCATCCTCACCAACGCCCACGTCATCGAGGGCGCCGGCAACGAGATCTCCGTGGTCTTCAGCGACGAGACCCGGGCCCCGGCCGAGCTGGTGGGAGCCTCCACCGAGGACGACATCGCGCTCATCAAGGTCGACCGCACCGACCTGACCCCGGCCACCCTGGGCTCGAGCTCCAACCTCCTGGTGGGCGACCCGGTGGTGGCCATCGGCAACGCCCTCAACCTGGGCGTCGACCCCAGCGTCACCAGCGGCATCGTGTCGGCCAAGGACCGCTCGATCTCCGACGGCTCCATCAGCTTGGACCACCTCATCCAGACCGATGCCGCCATCAACCCGGGCAACTCGGGCGGCCCCCTGGTCAACGCCAGCGGCGAGGTCGTGGGCATCAACACGGCCATCATCGCCGGGTCCCAGAACATCGGCTTCTCCATCGCCATCGACTCGGTGAAGGACCTGATCGAGACGCTCAAGCAGGGCGGTGGCGACATCACGGCCAACTCCGCCGTCCTCGGCGCGACGGCGGTCGACGTGACCTCGCCCGACATCCCGCAGGAGGTGAAGGACCAGTTCGGCATCACCGCCGATTCGGGGGCCCTCATCACCGGCATCGATCCGAACGGCGGCGCCGCGGCCGCCGGCCTCCAGGTGGGCGACGTGGTGGTGGCCTTCGACGGCACCCCCGCCACCACCGCCAACGAGCTCACCCGGCTGGTGCGGGCCCGCAAGCCGGGCGACCAGGTCCCGGTGCAGATCGAGCGGCGCGGCAAGCGCCAGACCATCACCATCACCCTCGGCCCCTGACCGCCGCCGCGCCGGCGTCGAGGTGAGGAACCGGGGACGTCACCGCTAAGGTGCTCGCCATGTCTGCGACCGAACCCGAGCTCTCCCAGGAACCGCCACGGGGCCACGTGCGCGTCGTCTACCTGGGACCCGTCGCCCCGCACTGGGACCTCCAGAGCGACTTCGGCGACCGGGCGCTGGTCGAGCGCTTCCGGGTCCGCACGCAGGCCCGCCTGCAGCTGGTCCCGCCGCACGATCCGCAGTTCCGTCGCAACCGCGAGCGCGTCATCCGCGACGCGGAGCGGGAGAACCTCCTGCTCGACTGGGACCTCGGCCTGCCCGAGGACCAGTAACCCAAGCGTGGGCCGCCGTTCACCGGGCGGCCACCGACGGGTGACCTGCGGCTCCGGCACCCTCGCTACGATCCGGCCATGGACGACGCCGGTGCCCCCTCGGACGCGGAGCTGATCACCAGCGATCCCGACCGCTTCCTCAACCGGGAGCTGTCCTGGCTGGACTTCAACGCCCGCGTGCTGGAATCGGCGGCCGATCCCCGCGTGCCGCTGCTGGAGCGGGCCAAGTTCTGCGCCATCTTCAGCCAGAACCTCGACGAATTCTTCCAGGTGCGGGTGGCGGGCCTCTCCGACCAGCTGGTGGCGAAGCTGGGGCGGACGTCGCCCGACGGGCGCAGCCCCGGAGACCAGCTGAAGGCCATCGCCGCGCGCGTCGGCGAGCTGGTCGACCGGCTGGAGCGGCTCTTCCTGGAGGAGATCGTCCCGGGCCTGGCCAACGTCGGCATCGTGTTCTCCAGCTGGCACGAGCTCGACGATGACGACCGCGAGTACCTGGTCGAGGAGTTCGACACCCGGATCTTCCCGGTGCTCACCCCGCTGGCCGTCGATCCAGGGCACCCGTTCCCGTACATCTCGAGCCTGTCGCTGAACCTGGCCGTGGTCCTGCGCGACCCGCACAACGACGAGCGCCGCTTCGCACGCGTGAAGGTCCCGTCGCTGCTGCCCCGGTTCGTGGTGATGCCCGACGGCGAGCGGTTCGTGCCGCTGGAGCAGGTCATCGCCTCCCACCTGGACCGGCTGTTCCCGGGCATGGACGTGGTGGAGACCTTCGCCTTCCGGGTCACCCGCAACGCCGACCTCACCCTCGAGGAGGAGGAGGCCGACGACCTGCTGGCCGCGGTGGAGATGGAGCTGCGCCGCCGCCGCTTCGGCTCGGCCGTCCGCCTCGAGGTCGACGCCCGCGTCACCCCCGAGGTGCGCGAGCTCCTGGTGCGCGAGCTCGACCTCACCGACGACGCCGTGCACGACACCGTCGGACCGCTGGACCTGGGCGGCCTCTGGTCGCTGCACGGGTTGGACCGGCCGGATCTGAAGGACGATCCGTGGACGCCGGTCACCCAGGCCCGGCTGGCCTCGCCGGAGGACGAGCGCCTCGACATCTTCTCGGTGATCGCCGACGGCGACGTGCTCGTGCACCACCCGTACGACTCCTTCTCCAGCTCGATCGAGGAGTTCGTGCGCCAGGCGTCGCGGGACCCGAAGGTCCTCGCCATCAAGCTCACGCTCTACCGCACCTCCGGCGACAGCTCCATCATCAAGTCGCTCATCCGGGCGGCCGAGCGGGGCAAGCAGGTCGCGGCCCTGGTGGAGCTGAAGGCCCGCTTCGACGAGGCCGCCAACATCGGCTGGGCCCGCGCCCTGGAGACCGCCGGCGTGCACGTCACCTACGGGCTGGTCGGGCTCAAGACCCACACCAAGACCGCCCTGGTGGTGCGCGACGAGGGGTCCGGCGTGCGCAGCTACTGCCACATCGGCACCGGCAACTACAACGCCAAGACCGCCAAGCTCTACGAGGACATCGGCATCCTCACGGCCGACCCGCTGATCGGCGCCGACCTGGCCCAGCTGTTCAACTTCCTCACCGGGTACGGCCGCAACGTCCAGTACCGGCGGCTGCTGGTGGCCCCCCACCCGTTGCGCACCCGCCTGGCCGAGCTGGTGGCCCAGGAGATCGGCGCACCCGGCGGCGGCCGGATCGTCATGAAGATGAACAGCCTGGTGGACCCGGCCATGATCGACTCGCTGTACGCAGCGTCGCAGGCCGGTGTGGAGATCGACCTGATCGTGCGCGGCATCTGCTGCTTGCGGCCCGGTGTTCCCGGCTTGTCGGAGAACATCCGGGTCCGGTCGCTCATCGGCCGCTACCTGGAGCACTCCCGGATCTACCACTTCACCAACGGGGCCGGTCCCGGTGCACCGCTC
>CALANQ010000088.1 GCA_937926025.1 uncultured Acidimicrobiales bacterium | reverse complement strand
GATGATGCCGTAGGCGCCGCCGGTCGACAGCAGGTTCATGATCACCGCCTTCAGCGGCACCAGCAGCGATCGGAACACGGCCATCAGCAGCAGGAACGACAGGATCAGGACGGCGGCGAAGAAGTAGGGGAGCCGGCCGGCCAGCAGGTTGGAGAAGTCGATGCTGATGGCGGTGGAGCCGGTGACGAGCACCTCGACCCCGGCCTTCTGCTCCAGCGACGGCAGCACATCGTTGCGCAGCTCGCTGACCAGCTTGGTGGTGCCCTCGGCCTGCGGCCCGGTGCCCGGCACCACGAACCAGCGGTAGGCGGTGGGGTCCTCGGGGTCGTTCGGGACCGCAGGTGAGGCGAAGGCGACGTTGTCGACCTTGCCGAGCGCGTCGGTGATCGCCTGCAGGTCGGCGGGGTCGACGCTCCCGTCGGTCTCGGCCACGAGCAGGAGGGGACCGTTGAAGCCGGGGCCGAAGCCCTCGACCATGAGGTCGTAGGCCTGGCGGGTGGAGGTGCTCTCGTCGTAGTTGCTCTCGTCGCCGAACCCGATGCGCAGGCCGAGCAGCGGGGCGGCCAGGACGAGCAGGGCGATGGTGGAGGCGATGGCCACGGTCCACGGCCGGTGCTGCACCACCCGGCTCCAGCGGTAGGCGAGGGTCTGGCGGAGCGGCTTCGGCGGCTTGCGGGGCACCTCGACCTTGAGCGGCTGGAACGCCAGCCCGACCAGGAGCACGAGGAGGGCGAGCCCGAACCCGGCGAAGGCCAAGGGCCGGAAGCCGAGGCCGAAGGCGACCAGGCCGGCGGCGACCAGGCCGGCGGCGATGAGACCCCGGCGGCGGGTGACCTCGACGCGCGTGCCGGCGAAGCCGAGCAGCGCCGGAAGCAGCGTGAGCGACGCCAGCACGGTGACCAGCACCACGGCCGACGCGGCGACGGCGAGGCCCTGGACGAAGGCGACGCCCATCAGGAGCATGCCGAGGAGCGAGATGACCACCGTCATGCCGGCGAACAGGACGGATCGTCCCGCCGTGTCCATGGCGATGCCGATGGACTCCCGGACGTCGTGGCCCGAGTGCAGCTGCTCCCGGAACCGGGTGACGATCAGCAGGGCGTAGTCGATGCCGACGCCGAGGCCGATCATCGATCCCAGGATCGTGGCGAACTGGGGCACCGACAGCACGTTGCTGATGAGGCCGATGAGCGCGGTGCCGATGCCGATGCCGAACAGGGCGACACCGATGGGCAGACCCATGGCGAGGACCGAGCCGAAGGCCACGATGAGGATGACGATGGCGAACGCCAGGCCGAGCGACTCCGACGACGGCGCCTCGAACTCGGCGAACAGCTGGCCGCCGGCCTCGACCCGGAGACCGTCGATCCGGGGCGCGTCGGCATCGATGATGTCGCGCACCTTGGCCGCTTCGGTCCGGGTGGCGTCCGTGTCGAGCTCCACGGTGGCGTACGCGATCTTCCCGGCCGCGGGGCCCTGGGCGGCGATCTGGCGAGCGCCCTCGTCGCCGTAGGGGCTGACGACGCGGCTGACGCCCTTGGCCTTCTCCACCTTGGCGAACAGGTCCTCCATGCCGGACTGCACGGCGGGGTCGGTGACGCCCTGGCTGGCCTCGAACACGATGGAGCCCGACTGGCCCGCCCCCTCGCCCCCGAACCGCTCCTCGAGCACGTCGAAGCCGCGCTTGGACTCCACGTTCGGGAGGTTGAAGTCATCCCGGTAGTCGTTGCCGATGCCGCCGGCCAGGCCGTTGATCAGGAACAGGCCGACCACCCAGAACCCGAGCACCCAGCGGCGCTTGTCGTGCATCCATGGTCCGAGGCGCTGGAACAAGGGGAACTCCTGGAGAAGGGTGGTGCTGCGGGTCCCGCGACCCGGCGGTCTCGCCGTCGCCCGCCACGGCGAGCGGCGACGGCGCAGGCTGCCAGGTTAGGGGTGGCGGCCACCAGCTCAGACGGTCGCGGGCCGAAGAATTCATCGCCCGGACACGCGCCGCGGGAGCCCTGGACGTGGCAGGGTGGCGCCGATCTCACCGCTCCACCCAGGGGGTCTCCGTGACCGAGTGCCAGGATGCGTTCGACGAGCTGCTCGCCACGTTGCGGGAGGTCGGCGATCGCTACGCCGGCGAGGAGTGGGGGCTGACCGACCCCGGTGATGTGGCGGAGGGGCTGCGGGTCATCGTCCACCACCTGGCCACGGCGGTGGAGACGCAGTTCGAGCAGGACCCGGCCCACCCGACGTTCCGGGAGATCGTGACGCCGTGGCGCAAGGCGCTGGGCGACAACGCCGACGCCCGCTACCACGATGCCGTCGTCCACCCCGCCGGCACGTACCGCATCCGGGGCCGGACCGGCGGCGCGGTGTACGTGTCCATCACGGTCGAGGCCGGTGCCGAGGAGGGGGCGTTCCCGTCGGGGACGGTCGGCGTGCTGAACGACACCGACTTCGCGATCGCCGACGACGGTTCGTTCGAGGTGACCGTCGGCGGACCCGAGCACCCGACGGGGTGGCTTGGTCTGGCCCCCGATGCCTCCCGGCTGACGGTCCGGCACTACTGGGAGCAGGCGGTCCCGCCGGCCACGCCGCCGGGCGTCGACCTGGCGCTGTCGATCGAGCTGGTCGACGGCGACGTCCCCGAATCGCCGCCGGCCCCGGACGACCAGTCGGTGGCCCGCTCGATCCGCCGGATGGGCACCTACGTGCGGAGCCGCACGCTCGACAGCATCGCCAAGCCCGGGGAGGGGGACCCGCCGCCGTTCGTGTCCCGCATCCCCCACGAGTTCCCGCCGCCGGTGCCGCCCGGGGCCCACGCCCTCGCCGCCGCCGATGCCGCCTACTCGATGTCGCCCTACCTGCTCGGTCCGGACGATGCCCTGGTCATCACGGCCGCCTGGCCCGACTGCCGCTGCGCCAGCGTGTCGCTCTGGAACCGGCAGCTCCAGACGTTCGACTACCTGCGGGGACCCGTGGCGCTGAACCGGGCCCAGGCGGTGGTCGATCCCGACGGGACCTTCCGGGTGGTGATCGCCCACCGCGACCCGGGCGTGCCGAACTGGCTCACCACGGAGGGCCGGCCCTTCGGCCTGGTGTTCTGGCGGTTCATGCTGCCCGAGGGCCCCATCGCCACGCCGCTGGCGGAGGTGGTGCCCGTCGACTCGTTGGGTTGATCCGGCGGGCCCGCTCGAGGGGGGAGGGGTGCGGACCCGCCGGATGCGGAGCGCGCTAGATGCGGGCGGTGACGGTGCAGGTCTGGCCGGTGGCGGCGTTGCGGGACACGGTGGTGACGGTGTCGGTCCCGGCCTGGTTCGGGAGGACCTTGCGCACCGTGAACGATCCGCTCGGGGCGGCGGTCCTGGCCGTGGTGTTCAGCACCAGGACGCCGTTCTGGCGCATCCGGACGCTCCAGACCTGACCGTTGCGGTTGCTGTCGACCTCGGTCTCGGTCTCGATGCGCCCGTCGCGCAGGCCGAGCTTGATCTTGGTGGTGGCGGCCTTGTTGCAGGTCCCCGCCACCCGGACGTCGCCGGCCTTGGCGCTGGCGGGGGCGGCCCCGAACGAGGCGAGGACGGCCAGGCCGGCGACGGTGGCGGCGAGGGCTCGGGTGCGAAGGGCGGTGGTCATGGGTGCTCCGATGTGCTGGGTGGTCCGGCACGGTGCCGGTGACGACACGATGCGGCCCTGACCTGGGCATCGACCAGTGGTCGATGGTCGTAGCACCAAGGTCCGATGGAACGTCGCCATCGGTTCCTTCACGCTGGGACCACGCCCACTAGGAGGAACCCCCCAATGCGTGCTCGCTTCATCACCGCCATCGTCGTGGCCGGCGTCATCGGCTCGCTCGGCGGCTTGGCCGTGGCCGCCGCCAACCAGGTGTCCACGACGCCGGCCCCCATCCCCGTCGTCGACCGGGGCACCAGCCCCGCCGATCACGATGCGGGCGACGACAAGGGCGGCGAGCGTCCGGCGGGCACCACCGACGACCCGGCCGGCCACGATGCGGGCGACGACAAGGGCGGCGAGCGTCCGGCGGGCACCAGCGACGACCCAGCCGTTCACGATGCCGGCGACGACCACGGCGGAAGCTCCGGCGGGGGGTCGTCGACGCCCACCACGGCCGTCCCCGCTCCCGCCCCCACCAGCTCGGGCCCGTCGCCCTCGTCGGGCACCGGCTCCGGCAGTTCGGGTTCGTCGGGCACCGGTTCGTCCGGTTCGTCCGGCTCCAGCGGCTCGGGCTCGAGCGGGTCGAGCGGGTCGAGCGGCAGCGGCTCCTCCGGTTCGGGTTCGTCGGGCAGCAGCGGCTCCGGGTCCAGCGGTTCCGGCTCGAGCGGGTCCAGCGGGTCGTCCGGCAAGGGCGGCTCGGGCGGCGGCGGCGGCAGCGATGACGGGGGCGGCGACGACCACGGCTCCGGAGGTCACGGCTCGGACGACTAGGAGCCCGTCGCTCCGATCGCACCGTCCCGTCCGGTGCGCTGCCACCTGCTCGAGGGCCTCAGGTCTCCTCGGGCAGGTGGTCCCGCGCCCAGAGGGCGGCTTGCGTGCGGTCGGTGACGCCGATGCGCTGGAAGATGCTGGTGAGGTGGGCCTTCACGGTGCGCTCGGCGATGCCCAGCTGGCGGGCGATGGTCTTGTTCGGCAGGCCGGCGGCGACGAGCCGCAGCACCTCCTGCTCCCGCTCGCTCATCTTGGTGGGCGAGGCGCTGCTGGTGCGCTGGCGGTCCAGCAGGACGCGGGCCGCCTTCGGGTCCAGCGGGGAGCCGCCCTCGTGCGCGGCGCGGATCGCGTCCAGCAGCTCATCGGGCTCGGCGTGCTTCAGGACGTAGCCGGCGGCACCGGCATCGAGCGCATCGAGGATGCGCTGCTTGTCGGAGAACGAGGTCAGGACCACGACCTGCGTGGCGCCACCGGCCGCGGTGATGGCCCGGGTGGCTTCGATGCCGTCGGTGCCCGGCATCGACAGGTCCATCAGGACGATGTCGGGGGCGAGCGCGGCGGCCTGCTCGATGGCCTCGGCCCCATCGGCGGCCATGCCGGCCAGCTCGATGTCGTCGGCGGTGGCGAGCAGCTGCTCGAGCCCGCTGCGCACCACCTGGTGGTCGTCGGCGATCAGGACGCGGATCACGGGATGGGCACCTCGATGCGAACGGTGGTCCCCTCGCCGGGCGACGAGGTGAGATCGAGCCGGCCGCCAGCATCGCGGATCAGGTCCGTGATGCCGAGGAGCCCGACGTGGCCGCCGGCGGCCGCCGCCTTCGCCGCTGCCACGTCGAACCCGCGGCCGTCGTCGGTGACCTCGGCCCAGGCGAGCCCGTCGCCGGCCGCCGCCGTCACCGTGACCCGATCGGCCTCGGCGTGGGCGATGGCGTTGCGGAGCGCCTCCTGGACGGTGCGGTAGAGCAGGCGGGCCACCTCCTGGGACGGCTCGGTCTCCAGCCCGGTGGTGTCCGCGGTGGCGTCGATGCCCACGGCGCGGACCCGGGCCAGCAGGTCCGTGAGCGCGGCACCGAGCCCTTCCTCGGCCAGGTTCGGCGGGTACAGCTCGACCAGCAGGGTGCGCAGCGCCTCGATGCTGGCGCGCACGTTGTCCGCCGCCTCCGTCAGCTCGGCGGCCTGCGGCTGGTCCGGATCCCGGGCCAGGGCCGCCAGGGAGTACGACACGCCGGCCAGGTCCTGCACCACGCCGTCGTGCAGGTCCTGGGCGATGCGCCGCCGCTCGTGCTCCGACGCGTTGATCGCCCGGTTCATCAGCTCCTCGCGCTCCAGCTGGCGGATCCGGAGGCGCCGGGCCAGCCCGTAGGCGAGGGGGATCTGGATCAGCTCGAGGACGATGAGGGCGCCGATGGCGATGGGGGCGAAGCTCCGCCAGATCCGCAGCCCGGACTCCTCGACCCGGTCGTACAGGAAGTACGCCTCGAACAGGACCTTCTGCCCCGACGGCGTGGTGATGGGCAGGTACACCTCCAGGAGCTTCCCGTGCTTGCGCTCGTAGCGGTTCTCCGGCTTCGACAGGTCCGAGACCTCGGCGTCGACGACACCGGCCTCGAACGCCTCCATCTCGTCGTCACCCAGGGGATAGGTGGCACCGATCAGCCGGGGCTCGTCGGAGTAGAGGATCGTCCCGTCCTCGTCCCAGATCTTCACCCGGACCAGCGACGGCGTGAGCACGTCCTCCTGCACCACCTCGTCCACCGCAGCGATGGCGTCGGGATCACCGTCGAGCAGTGCGTCGGTGAGCACCGGCTCGACCAGGCCCTGCGCCTTGACCAGCGCCTCCGAACGGGCCTCCACGATGGCCTCGCGCTCGCCCACGCGTCGCGAGGCCACCGAGAGGGCCAGCGCCACGATGGCCAGTGCGGCCGCGCCGACCAGCACGAACTGGATCATCGGTGCGACGACGATGCCCCACCCCTGCCGCCCGGGCCTGGCCCCCGATGCGCTCGACCTGCGGCTGGGCACGGGTCGATCGTACCGTCGGGAGCGGCGCGGCCCGAGGAGCCGCGGGTCCGCCGAGATGCGCGACCCGTGCGCGCGGCTGGGTACACTGGGCCGTGCTCGGCGTCCCTCCTGCGCAGGCAGGGGGTGGAGCTGGCCCCGGTCCGAGGCCAACCCACGCGAACGCCCAGAGCGGACGGTCCGGCGATCGGGTGATCGGCGGGCCACGGCGCAGGGAGCGCCGGCACAGAGATGGCTGACACCTTGGAAGCGCTGGAAGCAGCCGCGTGGGCGGCTGCCGATGGCAGCGCGACACCCGAACAACTGACGCTGCTCGAGGCCGACCCGCGCCGCTGGCGCGACGTGGTGGAGGACCTGCTCGAGGACCTCGAGGACCGCCTCGACGCCGTCCGCCAGCTCACCGGTCCGGAGCGCAACCAGGTGGTCGCAGACTTCGAAGCCGAGCTCGCCCAGCTCGAAGCCGCCTACGACCTGCTGTCCAAGACCGATGACCCCATCGCCGCCATCGCCGCCGCGGACCCGGCGGGCGAGGTGCGGCTCCAGGCGTCGTGGTCGCAGGGCCAGATCGTGGTGTGGGCTGCTGGCCCGGGCACGGCGCCCGCCACCGCCGACGAGCTGTCGGATCGGCTGGAGGCCATCGGCGGCCCCGCCGTCGGCTGGACCGTCCACGCCGACGTCGTGCTGCCGGGCGGGGCCCGCGCCGCCGCCCTGGCCATCCCCATCGGCGAGGCGCTCGGCTGGCTGGTCGCCGTCGGCGGCGGCCTCGGTCGCGAGGGCGTCGGAGCCAGCGTGGCCTGGCTCGGCCGGGTGGCCGTCGCTGCGGTCCGCCTGGTGGCCCGAGGCGCCATCGTGCCCACCCTCCCCGGCGTGAAGCAGCCCGACGGGCGGGCCATCGACCTGGCCGTCAAGTGGGTCCCGGCGCTGGTCGAGGAGGCCGCCGTGTCCGCCATGGCGGCGGCCATGCCCGGACCGGTCACGGTGCTGGCCCACGCCGATCCCCGCAACGTCACCCTCGCCGTCCAGGGCGCCGTGGTGGACACCATCGTCCGCCAGGCCGCCGGCATGCTGGAGTTCCCCGCACCGCCGCCGTCGGTGCGCACCACCGCTGCGGTGGCCGAGGCGTTCGTGACCCGGCTCGACGGCTCCACGTTCGAGGCGCCCGTCGCCGCCGGTGCCGAGGTGTCCAAGCGCATCGACCGCTGGGCCAAGCCGCTGACCGGCACGTCGCGGGTGAAGCTCGTCATCACCCTCGACCCGCCGGACTCCGGCAACGCGTGGTTCCTGTCCGTGCTCGGGCCCGGGGCCGAGGGCACGCTGCTGCCCATCGAGCAGGCGCTCGCCGACGGCAAGGCCACCAAGCCCCTGGCCGACGAGCTCAACCGCGTCGAGCGGGTGTTCCCGGCGCTGCTGCGCCCCGGTGCGCTGCGGCGCGGCCAGGTGTACCTCAGCCAGGACGAGGCCTGGGAGCTGATGACGGTCACCGGGCCCCTGCTGGAGGCGGCCGGGTTCGAGCTGCGGGTCCCGGCGCTGTCGCGCAAGAAGCCCTCGCCGTCGCTGCGCCTGTTCGCGGAGTCCATGGGCGGCGACTCGGTCGTCGGCGCCCACCAGCTGGCCAACGTCAGCTGGTCCGTGCTGTTCGACGACGTGGAGCTCACCGCCGAGGACATCGCCCGCCTCGCGGCCGAGGCCCGGCCGCTGGTCCGGTCGCACGGCAAGTGGGTGGAGCTCGACGCCGTCGATCTCAAGGAGGCCGCCGCCGCCCTGGCCGAGCGCCAGGACAAGACCAAGATGACCGGTGCGGAGATCCTCCGGCACTCGGTCGGCCTCGAGGGCAACCACCTCGCCGGCGGCGTCACCGTCGACGGCAGCGGGTGGGCGTCGGAGCTGTTCCGCAAGGCCTCGCACCTCTCCACCGATCCCATCACCACGCCCGAGGGCTTCGTGGGGGAGCTGCGCGGCTACCAGGCCGAGGCGCTGGCCTGGCTCGGGTTCCTCCACACGGTGGACCTGGGCGGCTGCCTGGCGCTGGACATGGGCCTCGGCAAGACGCCCACGATGCTCGCCCACCTGGGCCGGACCACCGGCGAGGGCACGGCCCTCGTCATCGCCCCGCCCGCCGTCGTCGGCAACTGGGCGCGGGAGGCCGCCAAGTTCGTGCCCCACGTGAAGGTCCTGGTGCACCACGGTGCCGGGCGGGCCTCGGGCCTGCAGATGGAGACGGCGTTCGACCGGGCCGACGTGGTCATCACCACCTACGGCACCGCGGTCCGCGACATGGACGCCCTGGCCGGTCGGCACTGGACCCAGGTCGTGCTCGACGAGGCCCAGGCCATCAAGAACCACACCTCGGAAACCGCCCAGCAGCTCCGCCGCCTCGACGCCGGCACCCGCGTCGCCCTCACCGGCACGCCCATCGAGAACGGCCTCGGCGACCTGTGGGCCATCCTGGACTTCACCAACCCCGGCCTCGTCGGCAACCGGGCGGGGTTCATCGCCCAGATGCAGGGCGAGGGCGAAGCCGCGCTGCGGGCCCTCAACGGCATCCTCGTGTTCCGCCGCACCAAGAGCGAGCCCGAGGTGGCCGCCGAGCTCCCGGACCGCATCGACGAGCTCGACCACTGCATGATGACCCCCGAGCAGATCGGCCTCTACCAGGCGGTGCTCGACGGGCTGGTGGCGGACTCCAGCGAGGTCGGCGGGGGCGAGCCCAAGCAGGGCGCCATCCTCGCCGCCATCACCGCCCTCAAGCAGATCTGCACCCCCCCCTCCGCCTACCAGGCCGACGATCTGCCGCTCTCGGGCCGGTCCGGCAAGCTCACCCGCCTCGAGGAGATCGTCGACCAGGTCTTCGCCGGCGACGAGAAGGTGCTGATCTTCACCCACTTCGCGGAGTGGGGGAAGCGGATGGCCCAGCACCTCACCGAGCGCACCGGCCAGCCCATCGAGTGCTACCACGGCGGCCTCGCCCGCGGCGCCCGGGACAAGATGATCCAGGAGTTCCAGGAGCGCGAGGGCGCCGGCGCCCTGGTCCTGTCGCTGAAGGCCGGCGGCACCGGGCTCAACCTCACCGCCGCCAACCACGTGGTCCTCTACGACCGCTGGTGGAACCCGGCCGTGGAGGACCAGGCCCGTGACCGGGCGTGGCGCATCGGCCAGACCAAGACCGTGGTGTCGCACCGGCTGGTGTGCCCCGGCACCGTCGACGAGCGGGTCGAGGAGGTCGTGGCCGGCAAGCGGCACATCGCCGACCTCATCCTCCCCGGGTCCAGCTCCCTGGCCGATCTCGATGCCAGCCAGCTGCGGGTGGCGCTCGGCCTCCGCGACGACGAGCTCCTCACCGAGGACGACTCGGACATCTTCGAGCCCGAGAACGAGACGGCCGGCTCCGGCCGGCCCGAGGAGGTGCTGGCGTGAGCGGCAACCGACGCAAGGGCGGGCGCCGCCGGCAGGGCAGCAAGCTCAAGCCGGCCGAGCTGTGGAAGCCGGTGCCCCAGCTGCCCGACCCGCTGCCCATCTCCCTGCCCGCCGACCCCACGATGATCGTGCGGTCGCTCGGCGACCCGCCGCTCCACGGCCAGGGCCAGCAGGCCGAGCACGAGATCGCCCGGGTCCTGGTGCGGGCCTCGATGCTGGCCGGCGCCCTGGCCGACGTCGCCGGCCTGCTCGAGCAGCCCGACGCCCCCGGCCACTGACCGGACCCCGTCCACGCGGGACCGATCCACCCTCCCCCTCCGCCGAAGTTGGTGTGAAGATTGGGGTACTGCCCCAATCTTCACACCAACTTCGGTACGGGGGCGGGCCGGGTGGTCCGGTGTCAGTCGGTGGTGGAGGCGTCGAGGACCTCGCGGACGAGGTCCCGGTCGACATCGACCACCAAGGGGACCGGGCCCGATTCGGGGCCGGCGATGAACAAGCGGCCCAGGCGCACCAGCGCCTCCAGCTCCGCGCCGTGCTCCAACGGGTCCAGGTCGATGACCAGCACATCCGACACCGGATCCTCCGGATCGTCCGCCGTGATCTCGCCGTCGGCGTCGATCAGCGCCGGCCACACCGACAGCCGCACGCGACGGTCGCCCACCCACGCGCCGAGCCCGGCGGTCACCAGGTCGTAGCCGTGGATCAGTCGGCTGCCCTCGGGCAGCTCGTGCAGGCCGGCCTGCAGGACGGCCAGCGCCTGGGGATCCTCGGTGGCGTCGATCTCGACGACCACGCCGGCGAGCTGATCGGTCTCCACCACGTAGGCCCGGCGGGCCGGCAGGGCGCGCTCGCCGTGGCCGCTCACGTCACCAGGAGCCGCGGTTCGCCTTGCAGGTGACGCACAGCTCGGTGGCGGGCAGGGCCTCGAGCCGCGGGTCGCCGATGGGGTTGCCGCACTTGGCGCAGCTCTTCCAGTTGCGGTCGTGGGTGCGGGCCTCGGCAGCGTCGATCACCTCGAGGAACAGCTTCTCCTCGGCGATGCGGGCCCGGATGCGGTCCCGCTCGAAACGGGTGAGGTCGCCCTCGGAGCCACCCTCGTCCTCGCCGGCGCCCACGTCGCTGGCGGCCTCCTCGGGGTCGAGCTCGTTGTAGCTGACCTCCAAGGTGACGATGCCAGCTTCGGTCTCCTCGCGGAGCTTCTGGAGGTTGGCGCGGTGCTTGGCGACGGTCAGCGAGGACGACATCGACGGCGGCCCTTTCTCGATCGGGGGCGCGGGCAACAGACAGTGCAA